>CAYXZE010000048.1:6631-12533 GCA_964469395.1 uncultured Luteolibacter sp. | reverse complement strand
CATGCCGCCACCCTACCACCGAAGCTCCCGATGCCAAGGGGATTCCTAATAATTTATCTGTCACCTTGTAGATCGCAGAAGTTATAATTTATCTGTCACCTTGTGTAGGATTCCTCCGGCCAGAACAATAGCCTTGAAAGGAAGGGGGGGCGGGGACGAGATGGTGCGGATGAGCAAGGAACCCTTTCTCCGCGAGTTGCTGGGCCGGATGTCGGTCGAGGACAAGGCCGGGCAGTTGAATCTTTTAACCGGAGCGATGGATGCGACGGGGATGAAGGACTCGGCGGAGCTGGAGGCGCGGATCCGCGCCGGACGCTGCGGGGCGGTGCTCAATGTGTTCACCCCGCAGGCGACGCGGGCCTTGCAGGATCTGGCGCTGGCGAGTCCGTTGGGGATTCCGCTGATTTTCGGCTATGACGTGATCCACGGGCATCGGACGATTTTTCCGATCCCGCTCGGGCTTTCGTGTTCGTGGAACTTGGAGCTGATGGAACGCTGCGCGAGGATGGCGGCGGCGGAGGCGGCGGCGGATGGCTTGCACTGGGTGTTCTCGCCGATGGTGGATATTTCCCTGGATCCGCGCTGGGGGCGGGTGGCGGAGGGCGCGGGCGAGGATCCGTGGCTGGGATCGAAAATCGCGGCGGCGATGGTGCGGGGCTATCAGGGAGATGGTCCGGCGGACCCGGCGGCGGTGCTGGCGTGTGTGAAACACTTCGCGCTCTACGGCGCGCCGATGGGCGGGCGGGATTACAACACGGTGGATATGAGCCGCCGGGCGATGGAGGAAACGTATTTCCCGCCTTACCGCGCGGCGGTGGATGCCGGGGCGCGGACGGTGATGACGGCGTTCAATGAGATCGACGGGGTGCCGGCGACGGGCAGTCGCTGGCTTCTAACGGAACTGTTGCGCGAGACTTGGGGCTTCCAGGGCTGGATCGTCACGGACTATACTTCCATTTCCGAAATGAAGGCGCACGGCACCGCTGCGACGGATGCGGATGCGGCGCGGCAGGCGCTGGAGGCCGGGGTGGACATGGACATGGTGGCGGAGGCGTTTCTAACGGAGCTGCCGGGACTGGTGCGCGGAGGGGCGGTGAAAGAGGCGGCGCTCGATGCGGCGGTGATGCGGATTTTGGAAACGAAATGGGAGTTGGGGCTGTTCGAAGATGCTTTTGCGCGCTGTGACGAGGAGCGGGCGGCGGCGATTCATTTGTGCGGAGAGCATCGGCGGTTGGCACGGGAAGCGGCGCGGGAGTCGGTGGTGTTGCTGAAAAACGAGGGGGCGCTGCTGCCGCTGGCGAGGCGCGGAACCATCGCGGTGATCGGCCCGCTGGCGGACAGTCGGCGTGATCTGCTAGGCTGCTGGATCGCGGCGGGCGACGAGGCGGAGGGGGCGTCGTTGCTGGAGGGAATGCGGTTGGCGGCGGGTGCGGCGGCGGTGATTTCCGCCGGCGATGACGAGGAGGCGATCCGGGCGGCGGAACAGGCGGACGTGGTGGTGTTCGTGGCGGGTGAAAACTGGCGGATGCACGGCGAGGCGGCGAGCCGGACGAGCATCCGGCTGCCGAAGGGCCAGCGGAAACTGGCCAAACGCATTCTGAAAACCGGCAAGCCGTGCGTGCTGGTGACCGTGAGCGGCCGCCCGCTGGAACTGACGTGGGAGGACTCGAAATTTCCCGCGATCCTCCACGCCTGGGCACCGGGCACGGAAGGCGGGCACGCGTTGGCGGAGGTGATCTTCGGCGATGCCGCGCCGGTCGGGAAGCTGACCATGGGCTTTCCTCGCAGCGTCGGCCAACTGCCGATGACCTATCGCGAGAAACCGACCGGGCGTCCCTTCGACGCGGCGGTGTCCTACACTTCCAAGTATCTCGATGTGGACCATGGCGCGCTCTATCCGTTCGGCCACGGGCTGACTTACGGGGAGTTCCGTTACGGGGCGGTGAGCGCCGAGCCGCGGGAAATGCCGCCGGGCGGGACGGTGACGGTATTCGCGGAGATCACGAATCCGGGCTCCCATGCGGCGACGGAAACCCTGCAACTCTACCTGCGCGATCCGGTCGCCTCGGTCAGCCGGCCGGTGAAGGAGCTGCGCGGCTACCAACGGGTGACGCTGGCCGCCGGGGAGACGCGGGTGGTTGCGTTTGAAATCACGGACGCGGACTTGAGCTTTCCGGGAAATGATTTCCAGTCGGTGGTGGAGCCGGGGGAGTTTGTGGCGATGGTCGGGCCGAGTTCCGTAGAGGTGCGGGGAGTTAGATTTGAGAGATAGGACGATGGGATTGCCGGGTGGAGTGATGTGCCGCTCTGTGCCGGGGCATTCGCTGGGTTGACCGGAGATCAACCCTCCTTGTTTTTCAGCAATCCTTCATGCCAGAACGATCGAAATGTTGGCCCGCCGCCTGCTAAGGCACAGTATCCATGGAAATGTTCAAGGGCTACGATCCCGACAGATTTTACGACGAGATGTTTCACGAGGACGGGACCGTCCGCGACCACTGTGCGCCGCTGCTCCGGAAGTTCGGCAAGGTGGACCAGCGGGATTTCCTGGCCCGCAAGGCGAGCTCGGAACTCTATTTCCTCCGCCAGGGCATCACCTTCAACGTTTATCACGACGATCGCGGCACCGAGCGGATTTTCCCGTTCGATCCGATCCCGCGGGTGATGCCGGCCAGCGAGTGGGAGCATCTGGAGGCGGGGCTTACCCAGCGGATCGTGGCGCTGAACCTGTTTCTCCACGACATTTATCACGACCAGCAGATTCTCAAGGACGAGGTGATCCCGCGCTTCTACGTGGAGCAGGCGAGGCACTACCGGCCGGAATTCCGCGGGGTGGACGTGGCGGGGGACATTTACATCCACATTTGCGGCAGCGACCTGATCCGCGGGGCGGACGGGGTTTATTACGTGCTGGAGGACAATGGCCGCTGTCCGTCGGGGGCTTCCTATCTGTTGGAAAACCGCAACGCGCTGAAACGGGCGTTTCCGGGGATCTTCGAGGCGGTGGGCGTGCGCCCGGTGGATTCCTATCCGCGGGATTTGCGGAACATGCTGCACCACATTTCGCCGCGCCGCGACGGGGATCCGGTGTGCGTGCTGCTCACGCCGGGCTGCCATAACAGCGCGTATTTCGAGCATTGTTATCTGGCGCGGGAAATGGGCATCGACATCGTGGAGGGCCGTGATCTGGCGGTGGTGGACAATTTCGTTTACATGCGGACGACCCGCGGGCTGGTGCGGGTGGATGTGATTTACCGGCGCATCGACGACGATTTCATCGATCCGGTGGTGTTCCGCAAGGACTCGGTGCTCGGCGTGCCCGGGCTGATGAACGCCTACCGCGCGGGCAATGTCTCGCTGGCGAATGCCGTGGGCACCGGGGTGGCGGACGACAAGGTGATGTATTACTTCGTCCCCAGGATGATCCAATACTACCTCGGCCAGGAGCCGATCCTGCCGAACGTGCCGACGTATCTGGCCTCGGAGGAGGCGGACATGAAGCATATTCTGGCGAATCTGCCCGAGCTGGTGGTGAAGGCGGCCAACGAATCCGGCGGCTACGGGATGCTGATGGGGCCGACGGCGGGCAAGGATGAAATCGCGGCGTTCCGCGAGCGGATCATCGCGGATCCGCGCAACTACATCGCCCAGCCGGTCATTTCCCTGTCGCGCTCGCCGACGTGGTGCGACGGGGCGATGGAGGGCCGGCACATTGATTTGCGGCCGTATATCATTTACGGGAAGGACGTGAAAATCGTCCCCGGCGGCCTCACCCGGGTGGCGCTGGCCAAGGATTCCCTGATTGTAAACTCTTCCCAAGGCGGTGGCAGCAAGGACACCTGGGTGCTTCGTCATTAAATCATCATGTTATCGCGCGTCGCCAACACACTTTACTGGATGGTCCGCTATGTGGAGCGGGCCGACAACCTGTCCCGGCTGATCGATGTGAACCAGCAGCTCCTGCTGGACTTCGAACGGCTGGACAGCGAACGCCTCCGCGGCTTCTGGCAGCCGATCATCCTGAGCACCGGGGATGAGGAGGAGTTCAGCCGGCTTTACGACCAAACCGGCAGCGACGAGGTGATCCGGTTTCTAACGGATGATCCGCGTAACCCGAACAGCATCACGTCCTGTATCGCCCTGGCGCGGGAAAACGCCCGCACGGTGCGCGACCAGTTGTCCGACGAGCTGTGGGAGGAGCTGAACGCGCTCTATCTGTTTACCCGCTCCGAGGAGGCGCGGCGGCTGATCGCGGGCGATCCGTCGCGTTTTTATGAAAACATCCGGCGGTCGGCGGTGACGTTCGGGGGGATCGCGGCGTCCACGACCTCGCGCAATGAAGCGTGGGAATTCATGGATCTGGGGCGGCACCTGGAGCGGGCGGACAAGACCACGCGTTTTCTCGATGTTTCCAGCTATCTGCCCCCGGCGGCGGACGGGATGGAGGCGGTATCCACGGGGATTCTGCACTGGACGGCGATTCTCCGGTCGTGCGGGGCGATGGGCGCGTTCCGGACCGAGCAGCGACCGATCAACGCGCGCGGCGTGGTGGATTTCCTGATGTTTTCAAAAGCGTTCCCGCGGGCGGTGCGGTATTGCATCGAAAAAGTGGACACCAGCCTGCACCGGATCTCGGGCACGCCGCGCGGCGCGTTTTCCAATGAGGCGGAGCGCGAGGCCGGGCGGTTGTTGGCGGAATTGGACTTTGGTTCGCCCGAAGATGTGTTTATTTCCGGCCTGCATGACTACCTCGACGCCCTTCAGGGCCGCTTCAATCACATCGGCGGCGAAATTTTCGAAACCTACGTGCTGATGCCGGAACGCCTGCAAAACAGCCCCGAGCCCAGGCCGCCGAGCTTTTCCGATGCCACCGCATGGCAAATGGAGCAACAACAGCAGCAACAGTGAACGGTTCCGGCGAAACGGTGCCCGCAGCGCCCGGCATGAAACTTTCGGTGACGCACCGGACGACGTTCGATTACGCCTCGCCGGTGACCCAGAGCGTCAACACGCTGCATCTGGAGCCGCGGACGTTTCCTTATCAGAAGACGCTCGGCGCGCTGATCCGGGTGATCCCGGCGACCCGTTTGCGGCGGTTCACCGATTTGTTTCAAAATATCACGCACCATTTCGAACTGCCCGCGGCGCACAGCCGGTTGGAAATCGAGAGCAGGATCCGCGTGCACAACCTGCCGCTCGACATCGGCCCCGCGAGCCGGGAAGCGACGCTGGGTGAATACGGCGATCCAACGATCCGCGAGCGGATTTGGCCGTATTTGCAGGAAAGCCGCTGGGTTTCGCGGCATCCGGAAGTCTGGCGGCAGGCGGTGGATGTCACCGAGGGATTTGCGGCGGTTTACGACAAGGCATACGCCTTGATGACGTGGATTTACCGGGAATTCCGCTACGTGCCCGGCGCGACGACGGTGAATACGCATTTGGAAGAGGCGTTCGCGCTGAAACACGGAGTGTGCCAGGATTTCTCGCATGTGATGCTGGGGATGTGCCGGTCGATCGGGATTCCGGCCCGTTACGCCTCCGGTTATCTTTACAACGGCCCGAAGGACACGCTGGTCGGGACGCAGGCGTCGCACGCGTGGACGGAGGTGTATTTGCCGGCGGCGGGGTGGATTGGCTTTGACCCGACCAACAACACGCTGGCCGACGAGCGGTATGTGAAAATCGCCGTGGGGCGTGATTATGAGGACGTGGCGCCGGTGCGGGGAAATTACTGCGGCACCGGGCATTGCCGGTTGGAGGTGCAGGTCTTGGTGGAGCGGATTTGAGATGCTCTGTAGCGGCGCGCTGTGAGCGTCGATGAGGATGAGATGTCGGAATGGCCGGTCTTTGGCAGCACTTGTCATCGACGGTCACAGACCGCCGCTACAGGCCTCCGCTACAG
>CAYXZE010000048.1:0-6531 GCA_964469395.1 uncultured Luteolibacter sp. | reverse complement strand
CCGCTACAGGCCTCCGCTACAGACCGCCGCTACAGGCCTCCGCCTTGACGGCCTTGCGGCATTCGGCGACGAAATGATTGCAGGCTTCGCGGCAGAGCAGGGGAATCGCCTCGGCTTCCGGCGTGTCGCCGGGGATGCCGTTGAAGCGGCTGGCCTCGCTGTCCTCAAGCGGGGTTTGCGGATCGATCTGCCACAGGATTTTCCTCGCGCACTGGTGGGCGGGGCCGCATACCTCGCGGACGAGTTGCTGGGCTCCGGCGTTGCTGATGTTGCGGGTGAAGCGATACATCCCGGTCTGGCGGTTGAGTTTGTCGCGGAGCGTTTCGACTTCCAGCGTGCCGTTTCGCCGGGCCAGATACAGGCCGACGCTGGCCGGGTAAAATTGATCCAGAGCGAGCCGGAGATCTTCCTCGTGCTCTAAAATCATCGCCCAGCCACGCTTCAGATTTTGCCGGGCTTTGGAAAAGCGGTAGCTCCCGTCCTCGGCAAACGTGGAAATCTCGCGGGCGTCCGCCGGACCTTGATGGATTTTCAAACCGCCGAATCCGGGGCCTGTGGAAATACCGGCATCCGCATGATGCGTGAGTATGAATCGAGGGTTGGAAACGTTTGTTTGAATCGATAGTTCGCCAATGCGGTGAATGCCTGAATGAAGCAAATCTTGAAGTTGGGAAGCGAGAGTCATCCGTTGATTGAGTTTCAATTTTTTTGAATGTAGTGAATTGGATTAGACTGACTTGTGGATTTTATCAAAGTCGGATATTTGATCCAGGATGACGTCTGCCAACAGTCGTTCGATTCCAATGGCGGAGCTGTAGTAAAGAGTCTTGCCGCGGACTTCGTGGGGGTTGTGGCGGAAGACTTCCCGCTGGCTGGCGGCCGCGCCGACCTCGCTTTCAATGCCGAGCAGAACCGGAATGTCCTGGTAGGAATGCAGCCCGTCCGAGATGAAAAACGGCACGATGATCACGTTCGGAGTGGCGGACATTTTGTCCCACTCGGCGATGAAAGGTTGCTCTTCCATGAAGGCGTCGAGCACTGCGGCGTAACCGGCTCCCGAGGCGGCGATCAGGGCGACTTGGTCGCGGATGGCCTTGGTGGAGTTCTCGTTGAGACCGGTGCCGTGGCCGGTGATGATGAGGGTGGTTTCGGCGGGATCGACTTCCGGGGCGATTTCCCGGGCCCGGCTGAGGATCAGGTCCGTCATCGAGCGATGGACGCCGACGGGCAGGCAGTAATGGAAGGTCTTGCCACGGACCACGGTGGTCGGGCCGGTGAGCCGGAGTTCGCGCGGGATGACGTCCTGGGTGAAGTAGCCTTCGCTGATGAAGTCGGGGACGACGTAAATTTCCTCGGAGTCGATTTGGTAAAAGACCTCGCGCATCGAGGGTTCTTCTTTCCAGAAGCAGCAGTGGACTTCGGCAAACAGGCCGCGGGAGCGGATTTCGTCGGCGTGGTCGAAATAGGGGGTCGAGGAGTCCGGGTTCTCGGTGGAACCGTGGCCGACGATGAGAAGGGCGCTGTTTGGTTTGGCCGCGATGGACATGCCGCGAAGTTGGCAAGGGCGGCCCGGAATGCAAGGCGGGGAAGTTTTGAGTTTTCAGCGGTCAAATTTCAGGACGACACTCGGGCGGGTGAGAATTTTCGAGAAATTGCGACTGTGGGTCGATCCGGTCCGGCGGCCGGGACCGGAGGCGATGGCGGTGGACGAGTGGTTGCTGGAAACGGCGGAAGCGCCGGTGCTGCGGGTCTATGGCTGGGCGGGAGCGTGGGCGAGCATCGGGTATTTCGGGGAAATCGACGGCGCGCGCGGAGCATTTCCCGGAGTGGATCTGGTCCGCCGCTGGACGGGCGGGGGGATGGTGGACCACCGGGCGGACTGGACTTACACGGTGGCGGCGCCGCGGGATGAACCGCTTGCGAACTGGCGCGGGGCGGAAAGCTACCGGAGGATTCACGCCGCGCTTGCCGAAACGTTGGTGGAGGAGGGGATTTCCGCCCGGTTGAGTGCCGGGGAGGAGGAGACCGGAGCGGCGCTTTGTTTTGAAAATCCCGTTGGCCATGATTTGCTGGGAAATGACGGTCGGAAACTCGCGGGAGCCGGCCAGCGGAGATCGCGGCGGGGATTGCTGCATCAAGGGTCGGTGGCGGCCAATTGCGCGGACATGGCGGCCTCGGAAAAACGGGCGGAAACGTTGGCGGCGAGGCTGGCGGTGGTGTGGGAAAGGGTGATGTTCCAGCCTGATCCCGCGGATCTCGCCCAAAGGATGGCGCGGTATGCGAGTCGCGAATGGACCGGGCGGCGCTGAATGTTTCCGCGTGCCCGGAACCCTGCACGTTTTGCGAATTTTTCCGGCGGAAACTCTGCAAGGATTTCAGGATTTTCGCGGCAGTGTGAGGGTCGGGATTTTTTGGAAAAATTTAAGTCGCTTGTTTTGAATGAATTAAATCAAGTTTCGCTTTTTGGCATGGCCGGTGCAATTAAAGAGGCGTTCTCCGGGGGGAGAAACAAACAAAGGGACCTCGGTTCCAACTTAAAGCCAGTTTGTCGGCAGTGTCAGTCTTCTATCGGAAGATTCCACCGACAGACTGGCTTTTTGATTTTCCGGGTGCGGATCATTCGTGCTTAGTTCGAACTTGATTCTCCAGACGCTTCGCGGCTAACCTCATTCAGCGTCGATCCGATGTCCCAAAATCCTTCACATTCCCCCAATCTGTTGATCGTCGATGACGACGAGACGATCCAGCGCCTGCTGGTCATCGCGGCGCAGGATCTCGGTTGGCGTCCGGTCACTGCCGGTTCGGGGCAGGAGGCGTTGGAAACTCTCGGTTCGACCATCGAAGCCATCATTCTCGACCACGGCCTGCCCGGAATGAACGGCCTTCAAACTCTCGTTAAAATTCGGGAAGTCTCTCCCACGGTGCCGGTCATCATGCTTACCGGACTCAACGACGCGGAAACCGCCGTGCAGGCGCTGCGGGCCGGGGCGGATGATTATTTGACCAAGCCGTTCGAACTGAAACGTTTGTTCGATCTTCTGCGCCAGGCCAAGATGGCCCGCAAGGATGCTCCGGTGATGACTCCGGTATCCAGCCGCAAGGTGAACAAGGCGGGGCTTCAGAGTGCCAATCCGCAACTCCGGCAATTGATCGCCAACCTGACCAAAGCCGCCAGGCTGGACAGCACGATCCTCCTGACCGGGGAAAGTGGCACCGGCAAAACTTATTTCGCCCGGGAAATCCACCGCCTCAGTCCGCGCACGGCGGAGGAATTCATCACGGTGAGTTGCCCGGCCTTGCCGCGCGAGTTGCTGGAATCCGAGCTTTTCGGCCACGAGCGCGGGGCCTTCACGGGGGCGACTTCCTCCCGCGCCGGGCGCTTTGAACAGGCATCCAAGGGCACGCTGTTTCTCGATGAAATCGGCGATCTGCCGCCCGAGCTCCAGCCAAAGCTGCTCAACGTCCTGCAAGACCGCGAGTTTTTCCGTGTGGGCGGCAGCAAGATGCTCCAGACCAACGCCCGGGTCATCGCCGCCACCAATATCAATCTGAAAAGCCGGGTCGAGGAAGGCATGTTCCGCGAGGATTTGTATTACCGCCTGAACATCATCGAGCTGCGAATCCCATCGCTGCGCGAGCGCAAGGAGGACATCCCATCCCTGAGCGAGGGCATCCTCGCCCAGATCGCCAGCCGCCGCGGCGTGGAAGGGTGGCGGCTCTCGCCGGGAGCGGCCGATGCCATGCTGAATTTCGACTGGCCGGGAAATGTCCGCCAACTGGAAAACGTGCTCGAACGCGCCACCGCCTTTGCGGAAAAACCGCTCCTTCAGGCCGACGACATCACGCACCTGCTGGAAGGCCGGCGCGAGGGAGGCGCGGACGCCGCCGGTGCCGCCAGTCGCAACCTGACGCTTCAGGAAGTCGAGCGTGAGGCATTTCTCCAGACCTATCTGCGGACCGGCAAGAACAAGGCCAAGACCGCCCGCGAACTCGGGATTTCCGAGCGCTCGGTTTACAATCTGCTAGGCCGCCACGGCATCAAGTGAGCGGGTGCCCTGGCGTTTCCGCCTCGCCGTGTCGCCAGCCGGGGAGCAGGAAAATGGAAATCCCCATGCTCAACAGGATGCCGATCACCGCGACGGTGCCGAGGCTGACGAGCGCGTCGCTGGAGGAAAACATCAGCGAGCCGAAACCGATGACGTTGGACGCGCCGCAGAACAACAGCGCCTTGCCGGTGCCCTGCCACAGGTCCTTGAAATTGCCGCCGGTGCGCCGCAGGCTGAGCGTGACGTGGATGGCGTAGTCGATGCCGGTTCCTAACAGAAGCGGGGTGGCCATCAGGTTGATGAAATTCCATTTCAGGCCGGTGGCGCTCATGATGGCGAGCAGCAGCAGGGTGCTGAGGACCATCGCGAACAGGGCCAGCCCGACGTCCGCCGTGCGGCGGAAAATGGCGAACATCATCCCGACGAGCAGGACGAACATCGGCACGAGCATGCGCGTCATGTCCTCGCGGACGAGCTTGGCGATGGCCGGCTTGAACAAATCCCAGCCGCTCAGCCAGATGCCGCCGCCGGTCAGGGCGCGGAATTTCTCGTAGTCCGCTCCCGCCGGATCGATGCCGGGCGCGGGTTCCACCGATCCTAACAAATAGCCCCCGCCATCCCGGTTTCTCGTTAGAAACAACCGCATCACTTCCCGCGCGGCGGGGGATTGCGGATAGATCAGGCCGGTTTCCGCGGTTTGGCGGGCGAGGGCATCCAGCACGCCGCGTCCCAAAACCAGCCCTTGCTCGGCGAATCCCGCGGCATCCGCCTCGCGCAGCAGGCGTTCCCGGTCTGCGGCCAGTGCGGCCAGGAGCGGACGGTTCGCGATTTGCCGATCAAGATCCGGCCACCAGCCGTCGGGTAAAGAGGATTCACGAATGATGCCGGATTCGTGCGCGGCGTCGAGCCGGCGGCGGGCTTCCGGCAGGTGCCGGTGCATTTCCGCGTCGGTCTTCGCCTCGATGATGAGGCCGAGCGATTTTCCGCTGTGGGCGGGAAAGGCCTGCTGGATATGCTCGAAGGTTTCCATGGCTTCGCTTTGCCTCGGGCGCATGATCTTGGAGCTGAACTCGGCTTCCGGCATGCCTTGAATGAGCAAAATGGCGACCGCCGCGAGGCTCAGGCCGCCGGTGATCGCCCATGACATCCGACCGCGCGGCAGGATTTTCCCCGAGCCCCGCGCCGGTTCGCGGGCGACGCCGAATTTCACGACGAACGGCAGATAGACCACCAGCATCAGCACCGCCGCGGCACTGAGGCCGATGGCCACGATGCTGCCCAACTGCGCCATGCCGGGCAGTCCGCCGAGATTCAGCGCGAGGAACACCACCGTGGTCGTCAGTGCGCCGAACATCACCGGTTTCACGCAGGCTTTCCGCAAGGCCTTGCGGTCGTGCCCCGCCACTTTGGCTTCCTGGCAGATCACCAGCCCGTAATCGACGGCGAGGCCGATGAGGATTTCGATCGAACTCAGCGCGATGATGCTCAACTCGCCGTAAAGCCAGCCAGCGATGCCCAGCGCCACGGCGAACACGAGCACCAGAATGCCTGTCAGTCCGAGCAGCAGGCTGAACCGCCGCTGCATCCACCAGAACAGGATGCCGATCAGCCCCAGCGTGATGCCGATGGAGCCGCTCAAATCGTTTTCCATGGCCACGCCGATTTCCGAGGAAAACGCGGGCTCGCCGGAGAGCCGGACTTTCAGCCCCGCGCCGTCGCCCGTCTGCCAGGCCGCCACGGATTCGCGGAGTTTTTTCAGCCAGGCATCCGCTTGGCGATAGTCCGCCATCGACGACGGCGCGTCCACGAACAGCAGGTGCGTTTTTCCATCCTCGCTTTCGAACGACTCGCCGCCGTGGTCGGAGGATTCCATCAGCGCGGCGACCGCCGGGTGTTTGAGAAAACCGAAGGGATCGTGCGCGAGCATGACCATGTCCGCGCCTTCCATGGAGGTCGCGACTTTGGCGAGGGATTCTCTAACGGTTTTCTCGGTGTTGGCGGGGGCTAGGCGGTCGGCTTGCGCCCGGGTTGCCGCCGGATCGCCATTGAGCCAGAGGTAGGCGAGTAGTTCGGCGATGCCTTCCGGTTCCTCGTTCCAGCGTGGTTTCCAGCGGGGGCTTTTGACGAGCCCCTGTTGTTCGAGCGATTTTCCGAGTGATTCCGCCGCGCTGGCAAGTCCGCCCGCGTCCTGCTCGCCGCCTTCGATGACGAGGATCAGCTCGTCACTCCGGGAAAACGCCTCATGGAAGGCTTTCAGCCCTTTCACCTCCGGCAGCCCGGCGGGCAGCATCGAGAGGATGTCCGTGTCGAACCGCAGGCGGGTCAGTCCGAACGACGCGCACAGGATCGCGACGACGAGGATGAAGGGAAGTGCCAGGCGGCGCGGCATGCGCGGACTCAAGCGGGAACGAACCGTTTCCGCAAGTAGTCCATCAACCTAAATTCAGAAATGAGAACCACGGAATACTCGGAATACACGGAAAAT
>CAYXZE010000047.1:0-12614 GCA_964469395.1 uncultured Luteolibacter sp. | reverse complement strand
TTTCTGAATTTAGGTTGATGTGTCGGCCTTGAAAGCGGGGCGGCTCGACATCCGCAAGCCGGCATGCAAGTTTTCACCATGTCCGATTCCATCGGCATTCATTCTCGCAGTTCACCTGCGGAGAAAGTCGCGTTGTTCCGCTCGTTGTTCCGGGGGCGCGAGGACGTTTATCCGCGCCGTTTTGAAAGCAAGAAAACCGGGATCTCTGGATACGCTCCGGTTTGTGGAAATGAATGGGTCCGCGGCATTTGTGAAAAGCCGCGGATCAAATGCGCTGTCTGCCCGCACCGCGCGTTCCTGCCGGTGACCGATGAGGTCGCGCGCCGGCATCTATCAGGAAAAGATCCCGCGGGGCGGGACTTCGTGGCCGGAGTCTATCCGATGCTCGCCGACGAGACCTGTTATTTTCTCGCCATCGATTTCGACAAGAACGCGTGGCGCGAAGATGTGCTGGCGGTTCTGGAAACCTGCACGCGCCTGCAAATTCCCGCCGCGCTGGAACGCTCGCGCTCGGGAAATGGCGGGCATGTCTGGTTTTTCTTCTCCGAAGCGGTCCCGGCCGCGCTCGCCCGCAAGCTCGGATCGTTCATCATTACGGAAACCATGGAGCGGAGACCCGAACTCGGCTTCGCTTCTTACGACCGGCTTTTCCCCAATCAAGACACCCTGCCCAAGGGCGGATTCGGGAATTTGATCGCCCTCCCCATGCAGAAAGGACCGCGGGAAAAAGGTAACAGCGTGTTCGTGGACGAGACATTCACGCCCTATCCGGACCCTTGGGCGTTTCTTGCTTCGGTTCGGCGGCTGTCACGCGAGCAGGTCCAATCCATCGTTGGAAATGCCGAGGAGCGGGGCCGGATCATTGGCGTCCGCTTTGCCCTCTCACCCGACGACGAACCCGAGCCGTGGAACTCGCCGCCTTCCCGCCGTTATCGCGATCCTCCCGTGACGGGGCCTTTGCCGGACGAGATCGAAATGGTTCTCGGCGATCAAATCTATCTGCCAAAGAAATCCCTGTCACCCGCGCTCCGCAACCGCCTGTTGCGAATCGCCGCATTTCAAAATCCTGAATTTTACCGCGCCCAGGCCATGCGGTTGCCGACTTACGAAAAGCCACGGATCATTTCCTGCGCTGAGGAGTTTCCCGATCACCTCGGCTTGCCGCGTGGATGCCGGGAAGAGATCGAGCGGTTCTTTTCAGGGCTGAAAATCCCATGCCGGATCCGGGATGAGCGGGTTGTTGGAAATCCGATGGATCTTCAATTCTCAGGCACTCTGCGCCCGGATCAGGAAATCGCCGCGGTCGCGATGCTCGGGCACGACACCGGGGTGCTTGCTGCGACCACGGCATTTGGAAAAACCGTGCTCGCCGCTTGGTTGATCGCCGCGCGCGGGGTGAACACGCTCGTGCTCGTCCATCGCCAGCAACTCCTCGAACAATGGATCGAGCGGCTTTCGTCCTTCCTCGATCTGCCCGCCAAATCCATCGGGAGGCTTGGCGGCGGACACAAAAAACTATCGGGCGGAATCGATGTCGCGCTCATTCAAAGTCTCGTTCGCAAGGGAGTTGTCGATGACCGGGTGGCGGACTATGGACACTTGATCTTCGATGAATGCCACCATCTATCCGCCCATAGTTTCGAGCTGGTTGCCCGTCGGGCGAAGGCCCGCTTTGTCCTCGGTCTTTCGGCCACCGTGGCGCGCAAGGACGGGCATCATCCGATTATTTTCATGCAGTGCGGCCCGGTTCGCCATCGCGTGGATGCCAAGCAACAGGCGGAGGCCCGGCCATTTTCCCACCATGTGATCGTCCGGCCCACCGGCTTGCGCTCCACGGCCGAGCCCGACCCGGATCGGCGGCTGGAGTATCAAAACCTGTGCGCCGAAATCATCCGCTCCGAGCCGCGGAATCTGATGATCCGCGACGATGTGATCGCCGCCATGGGCGAAGGCCGCTCGCCGCTGGTTCTTACCGAACGGACCGAGCATGTCACGGTTCTGGCAGACCTGATTCGCCCGCACGCCGCCCACCTGATCATCCTGCAAGGCGGCATGGGGAAAAAATCCCTGCGCGAGGCAATCGCGCAACTCGCCGAGGTCCCGGAGAGCGAGCCGCGGGTGGTCATCGCTACCGGGAAATTCGTCGGTGAAGGCTTCGATGATTCTCGGTTAGACACCCTGTTTCTAACCATGCCGGTTTCCTGGCGCGGCATCATCGCCCAATACGCCGGGCGGCTTCACCGGCTTCACGACGGCAAGTGTGAGGTTAGAATCCACGATTATGCCGATCTCGACATCCCGATGCTGTCCCGCATGTTCGACAAGCGCTGCGCGGGCTACGAAGCGGTGGGTTACACGATCCTGTTGCCCGCCAGCGCCCTGCCCGGCTGGCCCTGCGAGGTGCCGCTGCCCATTGATCCTGTTTGGAAGAAAGATTACGCCGCCAGCGTGCGCCGCTTGATTCAGGACGGTGTCGATGCCCCGCTGGCGAATCTCTTCGTCAGCGTCACCCGGCCTGCCGCCGACCAACAGCGCGCCCGCAGCGCCTCGGAAGCCTTTCTTTTCCAGCGTCTGGAATCCCTCGCGGAAACGGCCGGCAGGTTTCGCCTGAACGCCAAACTGCCGATCCCGTTCGACGGTTGGAGCGAGATGGAAATCGACCTGTATTGCGCGGAGCTGAAACTCGCCGTTGAAATCGATGGGCTGCAACATTTCACCGATCCTGACGCCTATCGCCGCGACCGGCGCAAGGATGCCCTGCTTCAGGAAAACGGGTGTCTCGTTCTCCGGTTTCTAGCGGAAGATCTCGGCAAACATCTGGATGCCACTCTCGATTCCATTCTCCGCGCCATCGCGCATCTCCGGCGCAAGCGGTAGCGGCGAGTGCTCTTCGCAGGCAGCCTCCCCCTTTAAACCAATGCCTTTAGTGTTTTCATCACGCCGGAAAGTGCCGCGAGGAAATGAAAAAGCGCGCCAAACGGCCTTTTCAGGCTGCTTGGCGCGCTGTGTGAATGAACTCAGTAGCTGAAAATCTCGTCGTCCTTGAAGAAGCGCTTGATCTCGGCTTGGGCGGCTTCGACGGAGTCGGAGGCGTGGCAGACGTTGCGCATTTTCGCATCGGCGTCCTTGAAGCCGAAGTCGCCGCGGATGGTGCCGGCGGCGGCTTGGGTGGAATCGGTCGGGCCGAGGAGGTCGCGGACGCGGGCGATGACGTTCTCGCCTTCAAGGGCGAGCGCGATGACCGGAGTTTCCTGCATGAATCCGCGGACGGATGGGAAAAACGGCTTGTCGGCGATGTGCGAGTAGTGCTCGGCGAGAATTTCGTCGCTGAGGTAGATCATCTTGATGCCGCGGATCACGAAGCCTTCGGCTTGAAAACGGGTGAGGACTTGGCCGGTGAGATTTTTGGAAATCGCGTCGGGTTTGAACAGGATGAGGGATGTTTCGGAACTCATGCGGGTGGAGTTAGTGCCCGGGTTTGCTTTGTGCAAGACATTTGAGCGGGCGATCGCACCTCTGGATTTCGTTAGGAATTCAGGAATTTCCCTCCGTGGCGGACGGCCGCGGAGGGAATGAGAGGTCAGGGCGGACCTGATCCGAAATCAACCGGCGATCACTTCCTGATGGAAGGCGTGCCAGTCATCCAGGTTGTTGAGATTGACGGCATCGCGGATTTTACCGTCGTCGGGAATGCCGTCGGCACCGAGGATTGAGGCGCGGACGTCATCGGCATGGATGTAGCCGGTGATCGCGGCGTTCAGCTTCGCCACTGCGGCGGCATCCAGCGAGCCGCCGGATTGAGCCAGGATCCAGGATTCAAACTGTGGATAGGTCGGTTTTTGATCCGCGATGAAACTCTCGAACGCCGCCTTGTTGATGCCGAGGCCGTCGAGCACCATTCCGTCGTAGCCGTGGCCGCAGGATGGATAGTCCGGGTGGAGTTTGCCCGCCGCGCCGAGCGAGGCCTTGAGCCACAGGCGCGGCAAGTGGAGGACGCCGAGAGGGCCGGCGGTGCCGGAGCTGATCATGGGGATGATTTTAGACATGGTTTTGAAGGGTTGATGATGGATGCGGCCAGACGCCGGAAGGATTCCGGGACGTTTGCCATGTCTGGTTCATCGGGGGAAATCGGGGCCTTGTAAATCCTGCGCTTTAGAAAAACCGCAGGAACGCGAGGAACTTGACCATTGCGACAATGAGCGAGCCAGCTACGGGAAATGAACGCGCGGGTGAGATGCCCGCCCTTTTGGAATCACCGATTCCGGAAATTTTTCGCGTTTCATCCCCGCCCGTTCCGTTTCACATTCGTTGCGCCGCGCAAAACGTGCGGACAACTTCACTCACAAAAAATTACCGCCATGTGGAAAGGCCGCTTCTCCCAAGACACTTCGTCACTCGTTCAGCAATTCGGCGAATCCATCTCGTATGACTGGCGTTTGTTCCCGCACGACATCGCCGGCTCCATCGCCCACGCCCGCGCGCAAATGACGGTCGGGTTGCTCACGGAAACCGAATTTTCCGAAATCGAAAACGGCCTGCGCGGCATCGAGGCGGACATCGTGGCCGGAAAATTCGAGTTCCGCACCTCGCTTGAGGACATCCACATGAACATCGAGGCCGAGCTCACCAAGCGCATCGGCGCGGCGGGCGCGAAGCTCCACACCGCCCGCTCGCGCAACGACCAGGTCGCCACCGACACCCGCCTCTACGCCCGCACCGAGATCGACGGCCTGCTCGCCGCCATCACCGGCCTGCAAAAAGCCCTGCTCGACCGCGCGGAAAAATACGCCGCCACCGTCATCCCCGGCTACACCCACCTCCAGCGCGGCCAACCGGTCACCGCCGGCCACCATTTCCTCGCCTACGTGGAAATGCTCGAGCGCGACAAATCCCGCCTCGCAGACGCCCGCAAGCGCCTCAACATTTCCCCGCTCGGCTCCGGCGCGCTGGCCGGCTCCACCATCAACCTCGACCGCCGCGCGATCGCCGCCGAGCTCGGCTTCGACGGCGTGACGAACAACTCGATGGACGCCATCGCCGACCGCGACTACATCGCCGAGCTGTTATTCATCATTTCGCTCTGCGGCGTCCACCTCTCGCGCCTCAGCGAGGATCTCATTTTATGGTGCAGCGCCGAGTTCGCGTTCGCCTCTCTATCAGACGCGCATACCACCGGCTCGTCCTTGATGCCGCAAAAGAAAAACCCGGACGTCTGCGAACTCACCCGCGGCAAGACCGGCCGCCTCGTCGGGAATCTGATGAACCTGTTAGTCGCCGTCAAAGGCCTGCCGCTCACCTACAACCGCGATCTTCAGGAGGACAAGCCGCTATTGTTCGACTCCGTGGACACCCTGCGCCTGATCCTCGCCGTCAACACCGAGATGATCTCCGCCATGGAACTGCGCGAGGAAAACTGCAAGGCCGCCGCATCCGATCCGATGCTGCTCGCCACCGACCTCGCCGACTATCTGGTGAAAAAAGGTGTCCCGTTCCGCCACGCCCACGAACTCGTCGGCAAGGCAGTGGCCCAAGCCATCGCCACCAGGACCCCGCTCGATCAGCTTGATCTAACCGCCATCGACCCGGCCTACGGTCCGGATGCGAAGGATGTGTTCTCGTTAGAAACCGCCCTCGCCGCCCGCACCAATCCGGGCGCGCCGTCGATTGCGAACGTCACCGCAGAGATCGGCAGGTGGAAAAGCCAGCTCGGAAAGTGAAGGCACATAAAGAGTCACCACACTCCTGTGGTGACCGATTTTGTATGGCGCATTGAATGTGAATTAACGAACTCATCGCGCTTTCAGCAGTTCCTTCCATTTGGCCGGCTCCGAATGTTGATGGAAAAAGCCGACGATCACGATCTCGGTGGGATCGACCCGAAAGAAGAGCGTGTAGGGGAATTTCGAAAGCCGGATTCTGCGATAAGGAGCGGAAACCATGCGGAAAGCTTCCGGGAACGGGGAGAGCTTTTCCACGGCACTCTGAAGTTCGGCGAGAATGCGTTCGGGCAGCTCCTCGCTTTGCCCGGCATACCAGCGGACGGCTTCGTCGATTTCGACCAGGCAAGCGTCAACAAACCGCGTGTTCATTTCACGTATTTGGCACGCAGGATTTCAATCGCCTCAAGCGCGCCCACCGAACCCATTTCTCCATTCTTGTATGCCTCGTAGCGGGATTCGCATTCGGCGATGGCCTTGTGGTTCCACTCGCGGTCCGTTTCGACCTCCAGACTCGTGTAAAGCAAGTCGGCCAATCGGATGCGGGACAAGGGGCTGAGTTTCAGTGCTTCCTGTTCGAGGATTAAAGCGTCCATGCGGAGAAATTAGCATTCGCTCGTGTCGGCGGAAAGGCAAAGTTCGACCTGATTGGCCGACACTGGCAGGCATGGGAACAGGATTTGATTTGATCGGGCGCGCTTGAAAATCCAATCTCGGACTTCATTGCCCCGAGTGATGCGGATCGTGCGGGCTTTGGAAATCTCCCATCATGAAACTCACACGGACTATGAGATGTATTCGGGCGCTGGTGATCAGTCTCTTTCTGAGCGGCGGTAATGCCAATGGAGCGGAACCCGCAACGGACTCGGAGCGAGTCCAGCTTATGGAGTTGCGGCGGGAAATCGCGCGGCATGACGAGCTGTATTTCAGGAAAGCCGCACCCGTGATCAGCGATGCGGAGTACGACGCGTTGAAAATTCGATTGCGGGATCTGGAATCGAAGATCGGCGCGCAGACGGATGCGGTGTCGGTGGGCGATGATCGCACCGGGGTTTTCGCCCCCTATCGGCATCGCCAGCCGATGCTGAGTCTGGCCAAGGCCTACTCGGACGCGGATGTGGGCGCGTTCGTTTCACAGGTGGAGGCGAAGCTTGGACGCGGAGATGTGGCGTTCCGGGTGGAGCCCAAGTATGACGGACTGGCCGTGAGTCTCACTTATGAGAAAGGCCGCCTGGTGCGCGCGGTGACTCGTGGCGATGGCGTGACCGGTGAGGATCTAACGGCCCATGCGCGGCAGCGGGTTTCCGGCTGGGTGGAGCAACTCGGCACTAACGGAGAGACTTGGTCCGGGCCGGATGTGGTGGAGTTACGCGGGGAAATTTTCATGACTCTCGCCGATTTCAAACGCGTCAATACCACTCGCGCGGCCGCTGGGGAAGGTGTGTTGACGCAGCCGCGCAATGCGGCGGTGGGGTTGCTGCGCGCACTGGAAACCGATGCGGAGAAGGCGGTAAAATGCCTGTCGCTCGTATGTTACGGCTGGGGCGCATGGACTCCGGCGACGGGACAACCGGCGACCTTGGGTGATTTCCGGGAAAAACTAACGGAATGGAAACTGCCGGTGGCGGCAGCGGATCGCGTGGTGACTGGATCGGCCGCTTTGCAAGCTGCGGTGGCGGAGGTTCGTCAGATTGGCCCCCGGCGAGGGATCCCGGTGGATGGCGTGGTGATCAAGGTCGAGAGGACGGCGGATCAGGAAAAACTCGGCCTCGCGCCGGGAGCGCCGCGCTGGGCGATCGCGCGGAAGTTCGCGCCGGAACGGGCCGCCACCCGACTGCTGGGCATCACCTGGCAAGTGGGCCGCACGGGCGTCGTGACACCGGTCGCGGAACTCGCGCCGATCACCCTCGGCGGCTCGAAGGTGGCGCGGGCGACCTTGCACAACCCGGATGAAATCGCGCGGAAAGATCTGCGCGTCGGCGATTGGGTATGGGTGGAAAAGGCCGGTGAAATCATTCCCGCGATCACCGGGGTCGATCTGGCGAAGCGCACGGGATCGGAAGTCCGTTATGAATTGCCTGCGGCCTGTCCCGCGTGCGGCAAGCGATTGAAGCGTGATCCAGGCGAGTCGGGAATACGCTGTGAAAACCGCGCGTGCGCCGCCCAGTTGGTGCGGAGGCTGATTCATTTCACCTCACCGGCGGCATTGGGCATCAGCGGCTTGGGCCCCGCCACGCTGGAGGCGGCGGTGGCGCGCGGGCTGCTGCGCGAGCCTGCGGATTTGTATCGGTTGAGCCTCACCCAATGGACGGGTTTGCCCGGCATGGGACCGCGCTCGGCGGAAAAGCTCACTCAAGCCTTGAGCCTGAGCCGGACCACCGCGCGGACGGATGGCGCGCGATTGATTTGCGGGCTTGGATTTCCCGGCGTGGGCATGGCTGCGGCCAAGCGCTTGGCACGAGCCATGGCAAACTTGGAGGCATTGACTGCTGCCGACGAAGAGCAGCTGCGGCAAGCGGCGGGTTTGGGCGAGGCTGCCGCCCGGGAGTTGCGTGCCTATCTGCGGCGGGAGGATGTGGCCGGCGAATTGAAAGCGCTGTCCGCGCTGGGCGTGGGCAAGGAATGGGTAGATGAATGAACAAGGTAACAGAGGAAACGGAGAAAAGATCAGTTGAGAAATACCCGTCTCCAAGTCTCTGTTTCCTCCGTTACCTTCTGTTCAAATGAATTTTAATTCTTAGGCACAATCCCAGATGTCCTCGCAAGCCCATCACATCCGCCGCCCATGACCGTCACAGCGCCCCACCCATCCGGGGCGGGCCGGATGGCCGCTTCATTCCGGCGGGAAAAATTTTCCGTGCGGGGGCGGGCGATCCGTGGTTCGTATCGCGCCTGTGATTCCTAAAAAATATCAGGACCGAGTCATCGCCCCGTCTCTGTTGGCGGCGGATTTTTCGCGCATTGGAGAAGAAGTCAGCCGTGCGATCCAGGCGGGGGCGGACTGGCTGCACCTGGACGTGATGGACGGCCATTTCGTGGACAACATTTCCTTCGGTCCGGCAGTGGTGCAGGCGGTGCACGAGGCGAATGACATTTTTCTCGATGTCCACCTGATGATTTCACGGCCGGATCATTATTTGCCGCGCTTCATCGCCGCGGGGGCGGACGTGATCACGATTCACGTCGAGCCGGAATACGATGTGGCGGGCACCCTCCGGCGCATCCGCGAGGCGGGCTGTCTGGCGGGGCTTTCCCTGAACCCGGCCACGCCGCTCAGCGCGGTGGAGCCGTTTCTCGATCAAATCGACCTGCTGCTGTGCATGACGGTGGTTCCCGGTTTCGGCGGACAGCCTTTCATGCCCGGGGTGTTGGAAAAAATTGCCGCCGCAGTGCGGATTCGAGAGACAAAAAACCTGTCATTTCACGTTGAAGTGGACGGAGGCATCGACGCCGTCACCGCCGCCGCTTGCTATGCCGCCGGAGCGAATGTAATGGTAGCCGGTTCCTCCACATTTCGCGCTCCCGACATGGCCGCCGCGATCACCGCCATCCGCAACGCATGAAATCTTCCTACCTGTTTCCCGCCGCCACCGCCCTTGTCGGGTTTTCCATCGCCTGGCTCGCCAAGCCGGACGCTTCTCCAGCTCCGGCTCCGGTCGTGGGGCAAGCGGGGGAAACCGCGCCGCGCAAGCCGGTCCGCGCCGCGTCCGACAACCGTTCATCATCTGCCGACGGCAAGCGCCCGAAGGATGTCAAAGCCAGTGATTTCCCGCTGGCGGATCAGGCGGACCAAGGCCCGAAAACCCGTGACGAGGCGAAAATGCTCCGGCTCACGGAAGCCCTCGGCCTATCGCTCGACCAGCAAGGCGCGCTCATCCAGCTCATTGAGAAAGTCCAGGCCTCGGCGAGCGGCACCGTCCCCGTCATTGAGGACCTGACCGCCCGGGGCACGGCGATTCAAGAGGGCCTGGCCAAGCTGCTGACCCCGGAGCAGCTCGCTAAATTTGAAGAAATCCGCCTGCGCGAGCGCGAAAACCGGATCGAGGTGCGTTCCCAGCAAATGCTGATGGCGGCCATTGACGAGATCGATCTTTCCCCGGAGCAACGGGAAGAGGTTCTCAACCGGCTGCGCCAGAAATCGAAAGCCGAGCTGCAGGCGATTCCCGCCGCGGCGACTCTGTTGTTTGACAAATCCCTGCTGCCCACCAATGGCAGGGAGCTTTCCGCGGATGGCATTCTGCTGCTCGCGAAAATGGGCGAGGAGCCGCCGGTCGGAGAGCCGACGGTCGTCCACCAGATGTTTCTCGACCGTCGGCGCGGAGAACTGGAAGAACTCCTCAAATGCTTCGACGGAATCCTGACTCCCGGCCAAATGGGGCAGTATCAGGCGGCTCTTGCGGAAACCCGGGCGATCGTGGAAAAACTGCCTGTAAAGTCGGCTTCCCGCACCGCGCCACAACCTGAGCCACAGCCTGAGTCACAACCCACAACGCAGCCCGATCCGGATGTTGCCGGACAGGGGGCCGGGATCATCCGCGAGCCTGAAGACGACTCCGAAGACGAGCCCGAAGAGGTCAGCGAAGAGGACGCTGACATGGGCGACGAGGAGGAGTGAGCCGAAACATCATGCCACTCATCGATCATCTTTTTTCCGTCGGGCTGGTCCGCAAGGCGATTTGGAAACTTTGGTATCCTTTTCTGACCCGGCGGCTGCACGGCGAGGAGGTCATTTTCCTCAATTACGCCTTTGAGACGGATCCGCCGGCGGGCATTCCGCTCGCACCCGAGGACGAGCCGAACCGCGCCTGCATCCAGCTCTACCACCACGTCGGCACCCAGGTGAATTTCCGCCGGAAGGATGTTTTGGAAGTGAGCTGCGGTCACGGCGGCGGCGCGTCCTATCTGGCCCGGACCATGGGGCCAGCGAAATACATCGGGCTGGATCTCAACGCTTCCGGCGTCGCGTTTTGTAAAAAGCGCCACTTGGTCCCCGGCTTGGATTTCGTGCGGGGAGATGCGGAAAACCTGCCGTTTCCGGACGCGTCGTTCGATGTGGTCATCAATGTCGAAGCCTCGCACTGCTACCCGGACTTCCCGCGCTTCCTGGCGGAGGCGGCCCGGGTCCTCAGGCCCGGCGGCTTTTTCCTGTATGCGGATTTCCGCTTCGGCGACGGCATCCCCGCTTGGGAAAACGCGCTGGAAAACGCCCCGCTCAAGCTGATGCAGCAGCGCGACATCAGCCCCGAAGTGCTGCGCGGCATGGAATGCAATTCCGAGCGCTCGCAGGAACTGCTCGACCGGAAATTGCCCGGGTTCCTGCGCAACCTGGGCCGCGACTTCGCCGGGGTGAAAGGCTCGCGCGTTTACAACGCGCTGCTTGAGGGTGCGCTTTCCTACCGGTCCTTCTGCTTTCGCAAACCCTGAAATTCAGCGGTCGGCGCATCAAAATCAGGCGAAGGTTTTCAGCCGCAAAAAGGATAAAAAAACACAAAAATGGAAATGGCCGGAGTCTTTGCGCCCTTTTTTCGCCTTTTTGCGGCTAAGAAAATCCAGATGCACCGGCCCTGTTCTGAAATTTCTCCGCGCTTGCAGCGGGCGCGGCGGTTGATTTCACTGAGCGCATGACCCGCCCCGACGGCCGCCTGCCCGATCAACTCCGCCCGATTTCCTTCATTCCGAACGTGGCTCCCCACGCCACCGGATCGGTGCTCGTTTCCTTCGGCGATACCCGCGTCATCTGCTCCGCCACCATCGAGGACGACGTGCCGCGCTGGATGCGCGCCCAGCGCGTGGAAGGCGGCTGGCTCACCGCGGAATACTCGATGCTGCCGTATTCGACCCTGGAGCGCAAACCGCGCGACATTTCCCGCGGCAAGCTCGACGGCCGCTCGTCGGAAATTCAGCGGCTCATCGGCCGTGCGCTGCGAGCCTGCGTGGATTTGAAAAAAATCGGCCAGCGCACGGTCTGGATCGACTGCGACGTGCTGCAAGCGGATGGCGGCACCCGCACCGCCTCCATCACCGGCGGCTGCGTGGCCATGGCCATCGCCTTCAACAAGCTGTTCGCCGAGGGCAAGCTGAAGCAATTCCCGATCAAAAAACTCGTCGCCGCCGTTTCCGCCGGTGTCTATCAGGGCGTGCCGGTGCTCGATTTGAATTACCCGGAGGACCGGGACGCGGCGGTCGATTTCAACGTGGTGATGACCGAAACCCTTGAATTCGTGGAACTCCAGGGCAGCGGCGAGGAAGCCGTGTTCTCCGGCGAGGAAATGAACGCCATGCTGGATCTCTCGCGCAAAGGAATCTCGGAAATCATTTCCATGCAAAAGGCCGCGATTCTCACCGCCGACCGCGCCGCGCCGGCGGATCTGGCATCGCTGGCCGCCGCATTCGGGAAGTGATGCGGATGCCGGGATCGAAAATCATCGCGAGCGCCCCCCCGGGAACGCCGAGCCCCAGCTCGGCGCGTCTGAAATAAGGAGTCGCGGCATCTTGAAAAAATCACCACTCCGGCTGCTGCTGTCTCGCGGCTTCGTAGAGGACGATGGCGACGGCGGTGGCGAGATTCAGGCTGCGCGTGCCGCCGGGGGCCATGGGAATACGCAGCGCGTGATCGCCGGCCTCGGCCACGAGATTTTCCGGCAGACCTTTGGTTTCCCGGCCGAAGACGAGGTAGTCGCCGGGTTGGAATTCCGCCTGCCACGGTGAAGAGGTCGCCTTGGTGCTGAGGAACCAGAATTGCGCGCGACTGTCGGCGGTGGCGCGGAGCTCGCCGAAGGATTTCCAGACGCGCAGTTTCACATCCTGCCAATAGTCCAGGCCGGTGCGGCGGACGTATTTGTCCTCCAAGGAAAACCCGAGCGGTTCGACGAGGTGGAGCGTGGAATCGGTGGCCAG
>CAYXZE010000046.1:0-12682 GCA_964469395.1 uncultured Luteolibacter sp. | reverse complement strand
GCAAGGCCTCGGTCTTGAAATCCTCTCGATCCGCGACGTGACTCCGATCCCTCACAACGGTTGCCGCCCGAAGAAGGCCCGCCGCGTTTAATCCAACCTCTTCAGAAATTCTTATATGGCACGTTATACAGGTCCACGCGCAAAGATCAGCCGCCGTTTCGGTGTCTCTCTCTTTGGCCCATCGAAGGCATTTGAACGCCGCAATTTCCCACCCGGCCAGCACGGTGTCCGTGCCGGTCGCAAGAAGAAGAGTGAATACTCCGTCGCCCTTGGTGAAAAACAGAAGCTTCGTTTCCAATACGGTGTGCTCGAAAAGCAGTTCCGCGGTTATTACGAAGAAGCGGCCCGCCGTCGCGGCGTGACCGGCACCATCCTTCTGCAACTCCTTGAGTGCCGTCTCGACAACGTCGTTTACCGCGCCGGTTTCGCCAACAGCCGCCAGGCTGCGCGTCAAGCGGTCAACCACGGCCACATCCAGGTGAATGGCCGCACCGTTGACATCGCCAGCTTCCAAGTGAAGCCGGGTGACGTGATCAAGGTCGGAGGCAAGCCTTCTTCCCAACAGCTCATCAACCGCATGACCGATCTCACGCAGGCCATCTCCGTCAAGGATTGGCTCACCGTGGACAAGGACAAGCTGGAAGTGACCGTTTCCCGCGTCCCGGATCGCGCCGACATCGACCCGCTCGTCAACGAGCAGCTCATCGTCGAGCTTTACTCCCGCTAATTCCGGCAATCGCCGATTTGGTTTTTATAAGACGCCCGGATGTAAGTCCGGGCGTTTTTGTTTTTTGGCGGAGGGATCGGAGGGATCGGTCGGATCCGATGCGGTGTTTACATCCCTTCGGGATCAAGAGTCACTTTGCGGCGGCGAGGCGGGCGGAAACGGCGGGCCAGTTGACGAGGTTCCACCAGGCGGAGATGTATTCCGGGCGACGGTTCTGATAGTGGAGGTAGTAGGCGTGCTCCCAGACGTCGAGGCCGAGCAGCGGCGTGCCGAGATCGGCGGCGGGGACGAGGCCTTTCATCAACGGGTTGTCCTGGTTGGCGGTGCTGGTGATTTTGAGTTTTCCATCCTGCACGATGAGCCAAGCCCAACCGGAGCCGAAGCGTTTGGTGGCGGCCTCGCCGAAGGATTTTCTGAAGGCGTCCAGCGAGCCGAAGGCGGCCTCGATGGCGGCGGTGAGATCCGCGCCGGGTTTGCCGGATTTGTCGGCGGGGGTGAGGGTTTGCCAGAAAAAGCCGTGGTTCCAGTGGCCGCCGCCGTTGTTGCGCAGGGTGGTGCGGAGGACTTCATCCGGAACGTCCGGGAGGCTCGCCAGGAGTTTTTCAAGCGGTTGCTTTGCGAGTTCCGGATGGGCGGCGAGTGCGGTGTTGAGATTGTTGATGTAGGCGGCGTGGTGCTTGCCGTGATGGATTTCCATCGTTTTGGTGTCGATGTGCGGCTCCAGGGCGTCGAGCGCGTAGGGCAGGGCGGGGAGTTGATGGGCCGCTGGGGAGGTTTCCGCGCGGGAACTATCAGGCAGTAGCGCGGCGGTGGCGGCGAGGGTGCCGAGTTTTACGAAATGACGGCGATCCAGATGGGCTGAAGTTTTCATGGGGTGGATTCCTAAGCCGGAGGTCGGGGGAAATCAACCATTCGTTGCCGGGGGCTCGCGCAGGGTTCCTACACTTGGGAAAGATTTTGAGAAAATCAGGAATGAAATGAATTTCTTGGCCGCAAAAAGGCGAAAAAATGGCGCAAAAAACCGATTCGAATCACAGCCAACTCGTTCAGCCAAATCCCCCCCCGGAAGGATTCATTGATGATTGATGATTGTGGATTGTTGATTTTTGATCTGCGGTTTCCGCCAGGCTCGGTCTGCTCCAAATCAAAATTCAAATTCTTCCGATTCGTGCAGTCTTTCTCATGCAGCAATCCTCTAGTGTAGGCACTCCGGGGTCTCGCGGGCGAGCGCGGCGGCTCCGATGGCTCCGGCTTCGTGCCCGAAGGCGGCGGATAGAATCATGAGGTGGTCTTTGAGAGGGCCGGATAGTTGCGCGAAGAGATGATCCTTGAAGGGGGTGAACAGGAGCTCGCCGGCGCGGGCGACGCCGCCGCCGATGACGATGGCCTCGGGGTTGAGCAGCCAGCAGCAGTTCATGACGGCGGTGGCCAGCATCCGGCCGATTTCATCCCACTCGGCTTTGGCGATGGCATCTCCGTGGTGGGCGGCTGCGGCCAGTGCGGCGGGCGTGCATTCTTCGAGGGGCTTGTGAATCCCGGCGGCGGTGTAGGAATCCCGCGCTCTCGCGGTGATTTCGCCGTTGCCGATGTATTTTTCAAGGGCTCCGAGATTGCCGTAGTTGCCCGGCCGGCCGTGATCGCAGATCGAGGTTTGGCCGATTTCTCCGGCTCCGTGGCGGGCTCCGCGGATCATTTGGCCGTTGGCGATGATCGCCCCGCCGACGCCGGTGCCGAGGGTGATGAAAATGATGTGCTGGAAGCCGCGGCCGGCCCCGCATTTCCATTCGGCGAAGGCCATGCAGTTCGCGTCGTTGTCCACCACCACGGGCAGGCCGATTTTTTCCTGAAGAATTTTTTTGAGCTGGATGGAGGTCCAGCCGGGGACGTTGGTTAGGTTGTAAATCAGGCCGTTTTCGAAATCGACGAATCCGGGCACGCCGACGCCGATGGCGACGATTCCCGGATGTCTCGCCCGCAGGTCTTCGACGACGCGGACCATGGCGTCGATCAGTTGATCCGGACCGTTGAAATCCTGGGTCGCGATCGGCGGGGCGTGGTCGATGATGTGGCTTTGAAATACGACCGCGATTTTCACCGTGGTCCCGCCAAAATCGATTCCGATGGTCAGGGGGCTGTCACTCATTTCGCTCGGAGACGTATCGAAATCAGATGAAAGTGGCACGTTCTTTTTCGGGGCGGGAGGTTATGAAAACAGGCGGGCCGCGACCTGGCGGAGTCCGTCGAGAGTGATGTCCTGGTCCACGGTTTCGATTTCGGTGACGCCCTGCGCGATCAAGGCCGCATCGCCGCCGGTCGCGATGATTCGCGGCGTGCCCGGCAGTTCCTTGCGGATTTGCGCGATGATTTCCTTCACCAAGCCGCGGTAGCCGAAGATCGCGCCGGACTGCATGGCCTGGACGGTGGACTTGCCGATGGCGGTCTGCGGTTCGGCGAGTTCGATTTCCGGCAGTAACGCGGTTTTTCGAGTCAGATAGCCGGACATCGCGCCGAGGCCGGGGGCGATGACGCCGCCACAGTAGGCGGGTTCCGTGGAAATGACGTCGAAGGTGACGGCGGTGCCGAAATCGATGATGATGGCGGGCGCGCCATGGCGGGTGAGCACGCCGGCGGCGTTGGCCAGCCGGTCCGCGCCGATCTGGGCGGGCAGGGGATAGTCGATGCCCATGCCTAACGGGCTGTGGCAATCGAGGAAGTGCAGCGGGCATTTCCCTGAAAAATGGGCCCGGAGGATGGCCGCTTTGGCGGGGACGACGGAGCAGGCGATCACGGCGTCGAATTTGATTTCATCCAACAGCAGGGCCAGCGATTCCGGGGAGACTTCGTGAGTCGGGAGGACGCCCCGCCAGGGGAGCAGGCGGTCGGCGTCGCCGAGGGCGAATTTCGTCCGGGTGTTGGAGTTGTCGATCAGGAGCCAGGGCATGGATTACCAGCGGGTGGTGGTGAAATTCCGGTGGGCGGATTTTTCCAGCCGGGGGGCTTCCTTGCCGGATTTGACCCGCAGTTTGCCGTCGTTGAGCTGGAGTTCCAGCGGGCCGGTTAGATCGGAGGCTTCCAGCCAGAACTTGAACCAGATTTCCGTAGGGGGCTGTCCATTGATCGAGGCGAAGGTGGAATCGGCGGGTTCGAATTTTTTCCCGGCGGGGTTTTCCAGATAGACCGGTTTTTGCAGGTCATGGCTCATGCCGGGGTTGAGCTTCAGGTGGACGTTCACCCAGAAATATTCCTGATCGCGAGTCACGAGGGTTTCCTCGATTTTGCAGCGTGCCGCGGGATCCGGGTTCCAGGCGTAGGGCCGGAACCAGCTCCAGGCCGCGAATGCGGCGGAGGCCAGCAGGCAGATTGTCAGGGAAATTCGCAGGGTCCGGCGGGTCACGCGGATAGGTGAGCCTGCGGGAGGCGATGCTGCAAACGAAAAACGGGCGGGCCGTTCCCGGCCCGCCCGCAGACAGATTCAAAGGATTTCAGGAATCAATGTTCGTAGCCTTGTTCGCCGTGTTCGGCGAGGTCGAGGCCGGCTTCTTCGATTTCAGCGGTCGGGCGGAGACCGATCACGGCTTTGACGATGTAAGCGATGATGACGGTGGCTACCACGCTCCAGACGATCGTGAGGCCGACGGCCTTGAATTGATGGAGAAGCAGTCCGTCCTTGAGATCGGCGACGACCGAGTTGACTTTTTCATCGGCGAAGACGCCGGTGAGGATGGCTCCGAGGGTGCCGCCCACGCCGTGGACGCCGAAGGTGTCGAGGGCGTCGTCATAGCCGAGAATCTTCTTCAGATAGGCAACCGCGAGGAATGGAATCACACCGGCGAGGACGCCCATGATGACGGAGGAGTTGGGAGTGACGAATCCGCAGGCCGGAGTGATGACGACGAGACCGGCGACAATGCCCGAGCAGAAACCAAGCACGCTTGGCTTGCCTTTGCAGATCCACTCGGTGAGGGCCCATGCGAGGCCCGCCGTGGCGGTGCAGAGGGTGGTGGTGACGAAGGCGTTGGAAGCGACGGCGTCCGCGCCGAGGGCGGAACCGGCATTGAAGCCATACCAGCCGACCCAGAGCATGCCGGTGCCGATCATGCAGAGAACCATGCTGTGAGGAGCCATCGACTCCTTGCCGAGTCCCTTGCGCTTGCCGAGGATGATGCAGAGCACGAGGGCGCTCCAGCCGGAAGTCATGTGGACCACGGTGCCGCCGGCGAAGTCGAGCGCCTTGATGGGCGCGTCCGTATTAAGAGGACCGCACATCAGGCCGGTTTCGGACCAGACCATGTGGGCGAAGGGGAAATAAACCGCGAACATCCAGATGAACACGAATGCCATGATGGCGGCGAATTTCATGCGCTCGGCGATGGCACCGACGATCAGCGCGGGAGTGATGATCGCGAAGGTCAGTTGGAACATGGCCCACATGCTATCGGAAATCCAGGCGTTGCCGGCACCCGTGTTGCCCGGCTCGACGCCTTTGAGAAAGGCCATGGAAAAGTCACCGAAGAAGCTGTTGCCCGTGCCGAAGGCGAGCGAGTAGCCGCAGAGCCACCAGAGCGGGGGAATGAGGCACGCGATGCCGAGGCACTGGGCCAGCACGGAGAGAACGTTCTTGCGGCGGACCAGACCGCCGTAGAACAGGGCCAGGCCGGGAAGGGTCATGAACAGCACGAGGGCGGTGCTGACCATTTGCCAGGCATTCGCGCCGGGTCCCGGCCCCTTGACCAGAGAGTCCACGCCTGCTTCTTCCGAGGGGCGCGCCGTGTTATTGATGTAGGCTTCGATGTCGGCGACGCGCTGTTCCACCGACGGCGCGGGAAGCGCGGCGGGTGCCGCGGGAGCTTCGGTGGCGGGAGCCGGGGGCGGTGCATCTTGGGCCGACGCAGGCAGACACATGGGAAGGGCGAGGAGTGCCGCGGCCGTGAGGGCTCGCACTTTGAGGAGAGGTCGACTGGTCATGATGGTCAGGGTTGATCGGATGATTGGTTGCATGGACCCGAAGATTCCAAATCCGCGGGATATGGGTTCGGGGTAAGCAAGCCCCGTGCCAAAAAGTGTTTTCAGCAAAAACGACTCGTGGGGAGTCCTAACATTCCAAGAAAGTCCGGTGGAATGTGGATTCTCGCTTGCCATGTTCCGGTCACGCGCCTATCCACGCCCCATGCGGACGACGATCCGTGTGCTTAAAAAAATCTGGACAACTATTTCGGAAAGGTGAAGCATTTGCCCAACGGAGAGTTTCCAGCTGCTTTGTGGCATGCGGGATGCTAGATCCGGCACGCTCCTTGTCTGTTCCGGGAAACCGGTGCGGCCAAGGGCAAGCAGCAACCGAAAACCAACATAACACGATGCAAAACTACTGCAAAACCATTGGCGCCTTGGCCGCTGCCTCCGCCCTTGTGGCCGGCAACGCTCAGGCTGAAGTCGAATACGAAATCCACACCGGTTACTCCAGCGAGTACCTGTTCCGCGGCGTTGACCTGGGTCAAGACCTGGTCGAAGTCGGCGTTGATGCAGCGTACGAAGTGAACGGCTTCACCATCAGCGGTGGTGTCTGGGCAACGGCGTTTGACGCCAGCGCTCCTACCGGCAACCAAGTTGATAACGAAGTCGACTTCTACACGGAAGTTTCCAAGGACTTTGGATGCTTTACCGCTTCGGTCGGTTACATCTACTACTGGAACCTCGGCAATCTCGGCGTGGACAACCAAGAAATCTATTTCTCGGCTTCCCGTGACTTCGGCTTCGCCACGGCCTCCCTCACCTACTTCTGGGACGTCGTCAACAGCGGCGACGGCGGAAACGACGGTTACACCGAGCTTGCTCTGACCCGCGCTTTCGAACTCAACCAGTGCCTCACCCTCAACGTGGGCACCAACGTGGGTTACCTCATCGAAGGTGGTGACTTCACCGCTTGGACCTCCAAGGTCTCCCTTGACTGGGGCTTTGCTGAAAACGCCAAGCTTTCCCCGTTCGTTGCTCTTTCGATTGGCCTCGGCGAATCGGACGGCACGATCTGGCAGGAAACCGCCAACGAGTTCGTTGCCGGTTCCATGCTCAGCGTTGGCTTCTAAGCCGATTCCGGGTCATTTGACTTGAAATATTTGAAGGGCGGTCGCGAAAGCGGCCGCCCTTTTTCGTTAGGATCCGCCGCGCGTGAGAAACGGCATATTCCGGCTTGGAAATCCACCGTTCCGCGGGAAAGCTCCGGGCATGTTCCTCGGACTTGATTCATCCACCCAATCCCTCACGGCAGTTCTAATCGACGCGGATTCCGGCGGGATCATCCGCCAGCTTGCGGTCAATTTCGGCAGTGACCTGCCTCATTTCGGCTCGCCCAGCGGATTTATTCCCGGCGGCAGCGCGGGCGAGGTGCATGCGGATCCGCGGATGTGGCTGGAAGCGCTGGATTTGTTATTCTCCCGGCTGTCGGAGGCCGTGGATCTATCAGGCGTGAAAATGATCGCCGGCTCCGGGCAACAACACGGTTCGGTCTATCTTGACGCCAGCTTCGACCGCCGCCTCGCGGCCCTGGATGCCTCACAGGATCTGGCGGCGCAACTCTCACCGGCGCTGACCCGCGCGACCTCGCCCATCTGGATGGATACTTCCACCGGCACCGAGTGCGCGGAAATCACCGCGGCGCTTGGCGGGCCGGAGAAGGTCTGCGAACGGAGCGGCTCCAATGCCATCGAGCGTTTTACGGGACCGCAAATCCGGCGGTTTTATAAATCGGATTCCTCCGCGTATGAGGGCACGCATCGCGTTCATCTGGTGAGTTCATTCCTTGCTTCGGTGCTTGCCGGAAAGTCCGTGCCGATTGATTTCGGCGATGGCGCGGGGATGAACCTGCTGGATCTATCCAAACTCGGCTGGGACCCGGCCCTGTTGGAGGCCACCGCGCCGGATCTGGGGGAGAAACTTTTGCCGCCAGCCGCCGCCACCACCGTGCAGGGCGCGATTTCTTCCTATTTCGTTAGGAAATACGGATTTGCGGAAAATTGCCGGACCGCGCTTTTCACGGGGGACAACCCGGCTTCCCTGGTCGGCATGGGGGCGACGACTCCCGGCAACGTGGTGATTTCCCTCGGGACCAGCGACACCTTCTTCGCCGCCATGCCGGGGGCGAAAACCGATCCTAACGGTTTCGGCCATGTTTTCGGAAATCCTGCGGGCGGCTTCATGTCGCTGATCTGCTTCCGCAACGGCTCGCTCGCCCGCGAGGCGCTGCGCGACAAGCTGGGCCTCGACTGGACGGCATTCGACCGCGAGGCGCTGGCCGCCACGCGGGAATCGGCGGGAGTGAATTTGATGCTGCCGTTTTTCGGTCCCGAAATCACGCCCCGGCATGATTTCACGGGTCCGGTGCTGTCGGGTTCCGCGGCGTTTGAATCCGGTGCGGAACCCGCGCTGCAAGTCCGTGCGTTGTTGGAAGGGCAGTTCCTGAACATGCGGCTGCACTCGCAGTGGATGGAGGTGAAAACGGAGCGCATCCGTCTCACCGGCGGGGCCTCCAAGAATGACGGCATCGCCCAGCTCGTCGCGGATATTTTCCAGGCACCGGTCGAGCGGCTGGATGTTTCGAACTCCGCAGCCCTGGGTGCGGCGCTCATCGCCGCCGCCGCAGACGGCCGGGATTTGGAGTCGCTTCAGGAAATTTTCTGCAAGGCCGCGCCGGGCATCTCGTTGCAGCCGGATCCGGCACTTGCCGGGATTTACGACGGGGCGCTGGGGCGTTTCCAAACCTTGCTTGATGCCAACCGCTGAGTTGACCAAACCATCCGCCACCCCTACTGATTCCCCAGCGATGACGATTGACCAATACGCGAACCGATTTGTGTGCGACCTCGTGGCTTACGAGCCCGGAAAACCGATTGATGAAACCGCCCGCGAACTCGGGCTGGATCCCTCGCAAATCGTCAAGGTCGCATCTAACGAAAATCCGCTCGGCCCGTCGCCGAAGGCGAAGGCCGCCATGCGCGAGGCGCTGGACGAGGCCCATATCTATCCGGACGGCGGCGGCTACCGTCTGCGCCGCGCGATCGCGGATTCGTTCGGGATGGAAATTTCCAACGTCGTGCTCGGCAACGGCTCCAACGAAATCATCGAACTGCTCTGCCACACCTTCCTGAACCGCGACGCGGAACTCATCGCCGCGGAGCACGCCTTCGTGGTTTACAAGCTGATGGTCACGCTGTTCGGCGCGAAATACGTGGAAGTGCCCGATCCGGGATTCCTCCACGATCTGGACGCGATGGCGGATGCGATCACGGACAAGACCCGCCTCGTTTTCATCGCCAATCCCAACAACCCGACCGGCACGATGGTGGACCAGGCAGCGATCGACCGCTTCATGGCGCGCGTGCCGGATCACGTGGTGGTCGTTTTCGACGAGGCGTATTTCGAGTTCCCTGACTCACCGCCGGACGCGCTCAAGTATGTCAGGGAGGGCCGCAATGTCTGTGTGCTGAGAACTTTTTCCAAAATCCACGGTCTCGCCGCCCTGCGTGTCGGCTACGGGCTGGCCTCGGAAAACGTCGCCACGCTGCTGCAAAAAGCCCGCCAGCCGTTCAACGTGAACGCAATCGCCCAAGCCGGCGCACTCGCCGCGCTAACGGACACGGAGCATGTGGAAAAAACCCGCGCCGTGAACCGTGACGGCATCGCCTTTTACGAAAAAGCCCTGGCCGAACGCGGGCTGGAATACGTGCCGAGTTTCGCGAACTTCCTGCTGGTCAAGACCGGCGACGGCGACCGGGTTTTCCGCGAGATGCTGAAGCAAGGCGTGATCGTCCGCGCGATGAGCAGCTACAAGCTGCCCGAGTGGGTCCGGATTTCCATCGGCACCGAAGAACAAAACCGCCGCTGCCTGGAAGTGCTGGACTCCGTGCTCACCGCATGAATCTCACCGCAGATCCGCATCGCGCGACGATTGCCGCCATTGCCAGTCCGCCCGGCACCGGCGCGGTTTCGCTGGTGCGGATTTCCGGGCCGGAGGCGATTCAAGTCGCCGACCGGGCGACCGGCGGCAAGGCCTCGGCGGCATCGCCGCGGACGGCGTGTTACTGCCATGTCAGGGACGCCGCCGGAGAAGTGCTGGATGACGGATTGATGACGGTGTTCCGGGGAAATAACAGTTATACCGGCGAGGACAGTGTCGAGTTCACCGGTCATGGCGGCATTCTCGTGACGCGCGAGGTGTTGGGCCGGTTTCTCGCCTGCGGGGCGATCGCGGCGGGGCCCGGCGAATTTACACAGCGGGCATTTCTCAATGGCAAGTTGGACCTGACGCAGGCGGAGGGCGTGATGGACCTGATTTCCGCGCAGACCCGGCTCTCGCTACGCGCCGCGCGCAGCCAGCTCGAAGGGACGCTGGGCCGGCGGACGACCGAAGCGCGCGATCAATTGCTGGAAACCCTCGCCCATCTCGAAGCGTGGATTGATTTTCCGGAGGAGGACATCGATCCGCAAACCGGCGTTCTGTTGCGCGGGCGGATCAGCGCGGTCCTCGGCGTGGTGGATTCACTTCTCGCCACTGCCGATCAAGGACGGGTGTTGCGCGAAGGTGTGCGGACGGTGATTTTCGGCGAGCCGAATGTGGGGAAATCCAGCCTGCTGAACCGGCTGTTAGGTTTTGACCGGGCGATCGTCAGTGACATCGCCGGAACCACCCGCGACACGATCGAGGAGATCATCAACCTGCACGGCATTCCGCTGCGGTTGGTGGATACCGCGGGAGTCCGGGAGGCAGAGGACCGGATCGAAGCGGAGGGGATCCAGCGCACCGTGCGGCAAATCGAAGCCGCCGATTTGTTGTTGGAAATCGTGGATGCGAGCCAGCCGCGACCGGTTGACGCGGTGTTTCCCGCCACCGCCGCCAAGCATCTGCTGGTGCTCAACAAGACGGATCTCGGTGAACACCCGGGCTGGAGCGGAGTGACCGCCGTGCGGCTTTCCTGCACGAACGAGGAAGGTTTCGACGAGTTGTCGGATGCCATTCGCGACTCGCTGCATTTCAGCGAAGCCGACTGGGGAGAGCACGCCGTGGCCATCAACGCGCGCCATCAGGCCAGCCTCCAACTCGCCCGCACCGCGCTGCTCGCCGCGCTGGAGCTGCTGGATGATCTCTCAAACGATCCGGAACTCGCCGCGATCGATCTCCGGGAGGCGCTCGACGCACTGGGGGAAATTCCGGGGAAAGTCGATACCGAGGATCTGCTGGGCGTGATTTTCAGCAGTTTTTGCATCGGGAAATAAATTCAAAACAAAAAAACGCCCGCCTCCGGGTGGAGACGGGCGTCTTTGGAAGCTCTATCGCTTACTCACCGAGTCCGAAGCGGACGAAGCGGGTGACGGTGAGGGTGTCGCCGAGCTCCTTGCCTTTGGTTTCGAGGAGGGCGGAGATTTTCACGTCCGCGTCCTTGACGAAACCTTGCTCAAGGAAGCAGCTCTCGGCGAAGAACTTGCCGATCTGGCCCTTGAGGATGTTTTCGATGATGTTGGCGGGCTTGCCTTCCGCGACGAGGCGGGTGCGGAAAATTTCGAGCTCGTTGTCCACCACGGATTGCGGGATGTCTTCGCGGGAAAGTCCCTTGGGCGCGCAGGCGGCGATGTGGAGGGTGAGGTCTTTGATGAGCTCCTTGAAGCTGTCGGTGCCTTTGGTTTCCGGCTTGGTGGTGCCGACTTCGATGAGGACGCCGACCTTGCCACCGAGGTGGATGTAGGAAGCGATCACGCCGCCCGAGGCCGCGTCGAAGCGGACATACTTGCGGAATTGAAGGTTTTCACCGACTTCGCCGACCTTGGCCTTGAGGGTGTCCTCGATGGTGTGGTCGCCGTTTTGCAGGGCGAGAGCGGCTTCGAGGTCGGTCGCGTTGGAGGCGGCGAGCTTGTCGGCCAGGGTGCCGACGAATGCCTGGAAGCTTTCGTTTTTCGAAACGAAGTCGGTCTCGCAGTTCACTTCGATGAGGATGCCGGAGTTCGCCTCGGCGTTGATGCGGGCGGTGATGACGCCTTCGTTGGCGGCACGGTCGCTCATTTTCGCGGACTTCATGATGCCGCGCTCGCGGAGGAGCTTGATGGAGGCTTCGAGGTCGCCGTTGGTTTCGGTGAGGACTTTTTTACAGTCCATCATGGGGGCGCTGGTTTTATCGCGGAGTTCTTTGACGATTGATGCGGTGATCATTGGGAAATGTGGTTTGGGGATGGAGATGAAAACGGGCGGCCCGCCGTGAGACGGGACGCCCGCAGGATTTCAAAACGATTAGTTTTTGCGGGCGGCGACCATGGCATCGACCAGATTCTGGAGGATGATGCGGATCGAGCGGATGGCGTCGTCGTTGCCGGGGATCGGGAACTGGACGAGGGCCGGATCGGCATTGGTGTCAACGATCGCGATGATCGGGATGTTCAAGCGGCGGGCTTCGGCGACGGCGATGGTCTCGCGGGCGGAGTCCACGATGACGACGGCGTCAGGCTTCTTGTCCATGTCGCGCACGCCACGGAGGTTGCGCAGGAGTTTTTCGCGCTCGCGGCCGAGGGCTGCGAGTTCCTTTTTCGACATGGCCTTGAATTCGGCCTGCTTCTCGATGTTTTCGAGATACTTGAGGCGCTCGACCGACTTGCGGACGGTGAGGCTGTTGGTGAGCATGCCGCCCAACCAGCGGTGGTTGACGTAGTGCTGGCCGGTGGCTTCCGCAGCTTCGCGGATGGCGTCCTGGGCCTGGCGCTTGCAGCCGACGAAGAGGACTTTCTTGCCCTTGCCGACGAGGTCGGCGAGGAAATCGGAGGCTTTATCGAGCTGCTGGACGGTTTTTTCCAGGTCGATGATGTAGATTCCGCCTTTGTCCTTCATGAGGAAGGGCTTCATGCGCGGATTCCATTTTTTGGTTTGGTGGCCGTAGTGGACGCCGGCGTCCACCATTTCGTTGATGAGTTCGTTGATCATTG
>CAYXZE010000045.1:7297-12726 GCA_964469395.1 uncultured Luteolibacter sp. | reverse complement strand
ACTTCGGACCGGCAAGGCTCGGACGGCTGAGGTTGTTGCTGCCATCGCCGGTTCAAAGCAACTGGCGAATCTACGTGCGCGATCCCCGGACCGGCAAGGAGGGCGTCTATTTCGTGACCAACTCGATCACCAGCACGGCGCATGCACTGTGTGCCCGGCTGTTCTCGGAAGGAATGCCCATGCACGCGCTGGCGCACGGCGAGGTGTCGGCCAATGCGGATGGTTCCTTCAAAGTTCATCTCGACCCCGGTGCCGGTAGCGGTCCCCATGTCGAGAGTGACTTCGATCCGGGCCAGCCGGTGCTGCCGCCGCCATTTACCCGGTGTTGGGACAGTTATCGCGACTTCCTTGCCTACACCGTGCCGCAGGACCGCGCGTTCTCGTCGCAGCCATGGTCCGGGCGATTGACCCGGCAGGAAATCACGCTGGGAATCCCCTTGGAAAGCTGCGAGCCCTTGGATGGCCGGGTCGTTTCCCGCAGCGCGACCGCCTACGCCGGCCAGGCCCGGCCGGTGTGTTTCCGCGTGGCCCGGGCGGCGTTCCTTTTCAACCGCGAGGAGCATGATCCCATATCATGATGCCATTCAATGGGCGACCGGCAGTTCCGAATAATCACCCGCAAAGATTCTCTGGCAATGCGCTTGCCATCGGGCGGGCAATTCACAATTTCTACCGCCGCCATGAATGCAGAACCGAAATTTTCCCCTCTCAGCCCGCTGGCCACCCTGATCTTCAGTTCGCGCTGGCTGCAACTGCCGCTCTACCTCGGCCTGATCGTGGCGCAAGGGGTTTACGTGGTGCTGTTTCTCAAGGAGTTGTGGCACCTGATCTCGGGGGCCACCAGTCTCACCGAGCAGCAGATGATGCTGATCGTGCTCGGCCTGATCGACGTGGTGATGATCTCGAACCTGCTGATGATGGTGATCGTGGGCGGCTATGAAACCTTTGTCTCGCGGTTGCGCCTGCACAATCACCCGGACCAGCCCGAGTGGCTGAGCCATGTGAACGCCTCCGTGCTGAAGGTGAAACTGGCGATGGCGATCATCGGGATCAGCTCCGTGCATTTGTTGAAAACCTTCATCGCGGCGGGCAGTCTGGGCTTGCCCCAGGCCAGCAGCCACGCGGCGGCGACGACTCCCCCGGTGACCGCGGAAGGAGTGATGTGGCAGACCGTCATCCACGGTGTGTTCATCCTTTCCGCGCTGGGCATCGCTTACACGGACCGCGTCATGCTGGGGGCTCCCTCGTCAAGCTCCGGGAAGCATTGATGAATCAGCAGCTCGGCGGAGGATCCCTCGGCGACCTTGCCGCTCACGGTGACAGTCGCGAGGTTGGTCAAGCGAGGGATGGAATCATGCGGATCAATGTTTGTGGCCTTCGTGGCCTTTTTCATGACCTCCATGGTCGCAGGCGCAGGCGTATTCGAGGTGATCGCAGGTCGGGCAGCCGGCGAGGTTCAAGTTGAACTTCTCGGTGACTGACTTGGCGTCCGGAGTCACCTTGATCTGGACGACGACTGGCAGTTCCTTGCCTTCCGGAATCACCTTGTCGGAGACGAGTTTGTCGCCGTCCTTGGTGAAGGCGAGTTTGGTCGGAGACGAGCGGTCGCCCATGGTGACGGTGACGGTTTGCGCGGCGGGGGCGATGACCTTGCCGGCGTTATCGAGGAAGCGGACTTCGATCTTCTTGTCCTTGGTAACGAGGAACTCGGCGTGTGGCTCCACGACATGGATGATGCGGCCGCCGTTAGGGGCCTTGATGGCCTGGTGGTCCTTGTGCTCTTCCGCGGTGGCGAAGGCGAGGCTGGCGACGAGCGCGGCGATGGTTGCGATTTTGGTTTTCATGATGTGTGTTTGGTTTCGGGAGATTGTGTGTTTTTTCCATCAATTACAGATTCTCGACTTCCTCGTTCAATGCGACGCCGCGGCTTCGAGTTCGATGGATTTCGCGGCGGCCCGGCGGCCTAACAGCCAGAACATGGCGGGAGTGACGGCCATGTCGAGGAAGGTGGAGGAAATGAGGCCGCCGACGATGACGATGGCCACGGGATGGAGAATTTCCTTGCCCGGCTGATCGGCGGCGAGCACCAGCGGGATCAGGCCGATGCCGGCGGAGAGCGCCGTCATCATCACGGGCACGAAGCGTTCCAGGGTGCCGCGGACAATCATCTTCCGGGTGAAGCCCTCGCCCTCGTGCTGCATGAGATGCAGGTAGTGGGAAATCATCATGATGCCATTGCGGGCCGCCACGCCGCCGACGGCGATGAACCCGACAAGGGTGGCGATGCTGATGTTGTTCAGTTTGAAATACGTGAATACCAGCCCGCCCATCAGCGCGAGCGGGATGTTCACCAACACCTGGAGCGCGAGCATGGAGCTCTTGAAATAACCGAAGAGCATCAGGAACACGGCGACGAAGACCACGGCGGAAAACAGGACGATTCTCCGGGTGGCTTCCTGTTGCGCCTGGAACTCGCCCTCGAAGGTGATGAAGTAGCCTTCGGGGCGCTGGACCCGGGCGGCCACTTCTTCCTGCAAGGTCACGACGAGGTTGGAAACGTCGCGCACGGTCGGCTTGATGCCCAGGGCGAAGCGGCGCTGGTTGTTTTCGCGGAAGATCACGTTCGGTCCCTTGGCCTCGCGGACCTCGGCTAACAGGGAGAGCGGCACATGGCGGTCCGCGTCCACCTGGACGGGCAACTGGGCGATTTTTTCCGGGGAATCCCGCCATTCCAAGGGCAGCCGGGTGATCAGCTTGACGGTGCGCTGGCCATCGCGGAGCTCGGCGATTTCCTTGCCGCCAACCAGGGCGGACAACTGGTGCGTGAGCTCGCCGGGAGCAATGCCGTAAGCCAGGGCGCGGTCGCGGTCCGGCTCGATGCGGAGCTGCGGAATGGAGGATGCCTGGTCGAGCTTGGTGTCCTCGAAGCCGGGAATCGACTTGGCGACGGCTTGAATCTCGATGCCTAACTGGCGGAGTTTTTCCAGATCCGGACCGAAGACTTTCACGGCGACGGGAGCGGAAACGCCGCTGAGCATGTGGCCGATGCGGTCGGCCAGCGGCCCGCTGACGACGGCGAAGACGCCGGGGACGGTTTTGATCCTGCGGGCGATGTCGGCGAGGATTTCCTTGCGATCGCGGCCGTCCGCATCGCGGAAGTCCACGTCGAACTCGGCGGTGGACACGGGGACCACGTGGTCGCCGCGCTCGGCCCGGCCGAGACGGCGGCCGACTTTGCGGACTTCCGGGACTGATAGAATCTGCTGCTCGATGACATCGGAAATCCGGTTCATTTCATCCAGCGAGGTGCCGGGCGCGGTGGTGGCGGCGACAAGCGCGGTCTCTTCCCGGAACTTCGGCAGGAAATCCTTGTTCATCACCGGATAGAGCGAGAACGCGCCGGCTAACAGGAGCAGCGCGATGGCCAGGGTCATGACCGGCTGGCTCAGGGCGAAGCGCAGCAAGGTGTGCTCCAGCAGCCATTTCATGCCCCGGACGAGGGGGCCGTCCTTGTGCTCGTGCCCGGCTTTCGGGTTGAGCAGGACGGAACACAGCACCGGTATGACCGTGAGCGAGACGATGAAGGAGGCGATCATCGAAATGATGGTGGCGATGGCGATGGGCGCGAACAGCTTGCCCTCGACTCCGGTGAGACCCAACAACGGCAGGAATACCAGGATGATGAGGACGGTGGCGTAGAGGATGGAATTTCTAACTTCCCCCGAAGCCCGGGCGATGACGCTCAGCCGCGGGTGCGGATGCTCCCGCGCGGCGTTTTCACGCAGGCGGCGGAAAACGTTTTCCACATCCACGATGGCGTCGTCCACCACCATGCCGATGGCCACGGCGAGGCCGCCGAGGGTCATCGAGTTCACGCTGATGCCGAGGCCGAGGAAGACGAGCATGGTGATGCCGAAGGACATCGGCATGGCCATGAGCGTGATGAAGGTGGTGCGGAAATTCAGCAGGAACAGGAACAGGACGACGCAGACCATGATCGCTCCGTCGCGGATGGCTTCGGTGAGGTTGCCGATGGCGTGGTCGATGAAATCCTTCTGCTGGAAAAGCAGGGTGGTTTCCACGCCCTTCGGAAAGGACGGGTCGAGCTCCGCGAGGGCGTCCTTGATCTGCTTCGTCAGCGCGCGGGTGTCGAAACCGGGGGCCTTGGTGATGGACATGATCACGCCGTAGGTCGGAGTTTTTTCCGGACTCACGCTGACGGTGGCGTCGCCGCGCATCGGCTCGATGCCCCAGACGACGTTGGCGACATCGCCGATGGAAATGGGTCGGTCGTTGACCTTTTTCACGATGGTCCGCGAGATGTCGTGAGGTTCCACGGTCATCGCGAGGTTCCGCACCATGATCTCGGTCGGGCCGGTGTTGAGGAAACCGCCGGTGGTGGTGCTGGCGGCCGCGCCGGCGGCTTTTTCAAGCTCCTCGAAGCTGACGCCGTTGGCCTGCATCTTGTGGGGATCCGGCTGGATTTCGATCTGTTTGACGCCGCCGCCCATGTTGAGGATTTCGGCGATGCCGGAAATGCTTTGCAGGCGGCGCTTGATCGTCCAGTCGGCGATGGAGCGGACCTCGCTAGGCGGAATGTAACCGGCCTCGCCCTCCTTGATGGTGGAGCGCACGCCGACTAACAGGATCTCGCCCATCAGCGAGGCGACCGGCGTCATGATCGGCCGCACGCCCTCCGGCAACTGCCCGCTCGCGCCCTGGAGGCGTTCCTGAACGAGCACGCGGGCCTGATAGATGTCCGTATTCCAGTCGAACTCGGCATAGACGAGCGAGAGGGAAACGTCCGAGTTCGAGCGCAGCCGGGTGAGTCCGGAGACGCCGGTCAGCGCGCTTTCGATCGGCTGGGTGACGCGGGTTTCCACTTCCTCCGGCGCGAGACCGGGGGACTCCGTCAGGATGACGACGGTCGGCTTTGTTAGATCCGGCAGAACCTCCACCGGCAGCCGGGTGGCCGTGCGCAGTCCCATCACCATCAGGATCAGGGAGAGTCCGATGATGATCGCCCGGTTGGCGAGCGACCAATGAATCATTTTGTTGAGCATGGGCGGAAAAAGGGCTATTAAGCGGGAGTGACGAAGCGCGAACTGGTTTCAAAGCACAGGGATGCCATTTTCGCCTTGGCGGCGAAGCATGGCGCGTCGAACCTGCGGATTTTCGGTTCCGTCGCGCGCGGTGAGGACGATGATTCCAGTGATGTGGATGTGATGGCGGTCTTCCGGGGAAAGTCCGGATTTGATGCTTTTGCCCAGCAGTTCGATTTCCAGGAGGATCTGTCCCGCCTGCTTGGTTGCAAAGTGGATGTCATCAGCGACCATTCACATCTTCGCGCGCGATTCCGTCGGAACATCGAACGCGATCTGGTGCCTCTATGAAACAGCCACGCGGAGACCATGAGCGACTGCTCGACA
>CAYXZE010000045.1:1370-7197 GCA_964469395.1 uncultured Luteolibacter sp. | reverse complement strand
CTCGACACGCGTATCGCGCCCTTGAGCGCTCAAATCAAAACCATCCTGATAGAGCGTGGAATTCATGATTCCGACGAGGTTTGATTTTTCCGGAAGGTCAGGCTCAATACCAGCAGGATGAAAAGCACGCCGCTGAGATACATCCATAGCGGGCTGGCTTTCCCGTGATCGTGATGGTCCTCCCCGCCGTGTTTGGCCTTTTCCATGGTGGCTTTTTTCTCGGGGGTGAGTTCCGATCCGTCCTCGGCGTGCTCGTGGCCGTGGGCGGCATCGAGCGCTTCTTTGAGCGAGATGCTGCTGGCGCCGGCGAAGGACAGGGAGTAGGCGCCGCGGGTGACGACTTCATCGGCGGGAAAAAGTCCGCCGGTGATTTCCGCGAAGCGGTCGTTCATTTCGCCAACCCGCACCTTGGTTTTCACGAAGGCGTGCGGCAGGTCGAAATGTTTGACATAGACGAAGCGGTTCGCGGTGTCGCCCTGCAGCGCGGAACGCGGGACGGCGACGACGTTGGAACGCTTGCTGATGACGATGGAAAACTCGGCGCGCATGTCCGGCCGCATGCGCAGGCCGGGATTGGCGACCTTGAACACGGCGTCGATGGTGCCGCTTTCCCGGTCCGCCGAGGTGCCGAAGCGGATCATCTCGCCTTCTAACGGATGGTCGCCCAGCGCGGAAACCCGGATGTGCGCCTTGCTGCCGGGCGCGAGACGGCTGGCCTGGTTTTCCGGGACGCGGGCGATGGCGTAAACCTCCCGCAAATCGGAAATATCCAGCAGCTCCTTTTCCGGTTCCACCGGCTCGCCGAGGCGGATGTGGGACTCGACTAACAGGCCGGCGATCGGTGATTTCAACTCGATGACGGGCGGCGGGTTGCCGGGCTGGCGGCTCTCGACGCGGACGAGCACCTGGCCGGCGGCCACGGTATCCCCTTCCTGCGCTTCCAGGCCGGTCACGCGGCCGGAAATGCGGCTGCTGAGCACGGCGTGGCGCTCGGGGATTTCCGCGATGCGGCCGAGGGCGAAGACGGTTTCCTCGAAGTCAGTCTCCTCGGCCTCGATGGTTTCGATGCGGAGGTTTTTCACGCCGGTCTCGTCAAGGACGATGGTGTCCGTGGCGGCGTGAAGGCGGGCGATGGTCAGAAGGAGGGCGAGAAGGTATTTCATGGAGTGGAAATTGTTAGAACTTGCCGGTCGCGGTCTCGTGGCGGACACGGGCGAGGTGGAATTCGCGCAGGGCGTCGAGCCGGGAAACGGCGAGCTGCACGCGCTTTTCGCGGGACCGGAGGACGGCTTGGATTTCCCCCTGGCCGTCGCGATAGGTGGTTTCCGCCAGCGTGGATTGCCGGTCGGCCAGCGGCAGCAGGGTTTCGTTGATCTCGCGGATGACGTCCGCCCATTCCTTCATTTCCGCGCGGGCGGCTTCCGCTTCCAGACGGATGTTGCGGGCGAGGGCGGTGGCTTCCATTTCCTTACGCTGCTGTCTGGCCTGAGCTTCCTGGATCGCGCCTTCGTTGCGGTTCCACCACGGCAGCGGGATTTTCAAGCGCAGGCCGATGATGTTCTCATCCTCGCGGCCGATCGGCTCGTCATCATTGCGCTCCGCCGCCGCGAAAATGCCGCCTTCCACGTCCTCGTAGCGGCGGGATTGTTCGAGGGCGACGCCTTGCGCGGCGGCGAGGGCGGCGAGCCTGGCGGCTTGGAAATCGGGACGACGGGCGGGATCGACCGGCGCGGCGGGCAGCGCGGGTGCCGCCAGGGTGCCGCTGACGTGCAGCGCCTCGCCCGGGCGCATGCCTAACAGCGGCTTGAGTCCGCCGATGAGCGCGGCTTCCGCGGCTTCGAGCTGGCGGATTTCCATCGCGAGGCTGGCGGCTTCGAGTTTCGCCTGGCCGGCATCCAGCGCCGAGCCCTCGCCCTTCGCGGTGATTTCGGATAGAAAATCCGCGAACCGCCTGGAAATCACGGACTGCTCGCGGAGCAACTCGCGCTGCTGGCGGGCGGCGAGCACCTTGACCACGGCCTCCCGGGCCTGACCGACGAGCTGGCGCTCCCCTTCCCGGACTTCCGCTTCGGAGGATTTCAGCTCGGTGAGGGATACTTCTTTTTCCAAACGCAGCCGCCCGGTGAGCGGGAAGCGCTGGGAGAAACCGATTTCGAGTTTTCCTTCGAAGGATTTAGCGTTGTGCTCGAATGAGGTTTCCAGTTCCGGATTCGCGAGTCGTCCGGCCTGGTTCATGCGGCCGAGCGCTTCCTGGATGCGGAGGCGGGCGGCGGCGAGATCGGGGTTTTGCGCGCGGACACGGTCGCCGACGCTCGCCAGAGAGATGACGACGCCGGGTTCCGCCCGCAGCGGAAGGGCCATGGCGGCAAGCGCCAGCAAGGCCAGTGAAGGGAATTTGGACATGGTGTTTGAAAGGACGGCCCGCACCGGAATACGAATGGCGGGACTCGGAAAAATGAATCTGGCATCACCCCGGACCGGCTAACAGGCACCGGACAGGGAAGGAGGGCGGGCCACCCGGGCACGCCGGAGCGCAATCAGCGCGCGCTCAGATCAACGGCGGTTTTTCCGAACCGAGAAACGGTCCTTCGGGCGCGATCTCACCTTCGTGGCGCACACCTAACAAGGATGACCCGGAAACACCGAGCCGACAGATCAAGGAAGCTTCAATCGTCAGCGGCAGCGCGTGCGCACAGCAACCGAAATGATGATGGTGGTCGGGAGGGCAGGAATCGCCGTCGTGGTGATGCCCGTCCGGCGCGGCGTGATGATCCGCCTCGCAGCAGGACTCCGCGGCATGATGACAGACGCCGGCACGACCGATGTCCGCAGCCAGAAGCCGGGCACCCAGCCCGGCCACCACGCAGAAAACCATCAGTCCCGTGAGAAAATGTCTCATCAACAAGGCGGAGACTCGGTGCGGCATGGCGGAAACTCAAGGAAAAATTCGGGAGCTCCGTGCAGGGTCCCGCCACGGGAAAAAGCCGCATGCCGCAGAATGCATTGGGGAAAAAGGGAGCCGCGAGTCCATCTCGACGTTTGGATTTACAGGACTCAAGCGAGAGAACCCGCCTCGTTCTGCCGTAGAAGCGCGAGATTCGCGCTTGCCGCGGATGACGCGATTGCGAATTTAAAGCCTCATTCCCTCACGGGGATGAAAAAAAATCGCCCGCAAGCTCACTCCTGACGCATGAACACCCCTCCTCCACTCTTCGCCCCTCAACCCACCGGCGCGTGGTACGCCTTGCGGCGTACTTTGCCGCCATGGCGTTTTGACGAACTCCTCGCGGAATTGACGGAACACTCTAACCGTTACGGCATCGACGAGGTGATGGTGATGGTGGATGCTGAGGAATGTTTCCACGGCCACCCCTCGCCGGCCATTGCCGCGGAACACGCGTCGAACCTGATGAAAATCAAAACCGCGCTGGGCGAAATCGGCGTGGCGTATTCCCTCAATCCCTGGATCACCCGCGGCCATGAAGACCGCCGCCGGGTGGCGGCGGACACCGTGCGGGACATTCAAACCGTGGTGGAGGCCGATGGCGAACAAGCCACCTGCATCGCGTGCCTGCTCTCACCGGCCTGGCGGGAAAACTTCGCGCAAGTCTGGACTCATTACGCCAAAACCCAGCCCCGCGTGCTGTGGCTGGAAGATGACTTCCGCGACTTTGGCAACCATGCCTGTTTCTGCCCCCTGCACCTTGACCGCTTCAGCCGGATCATCGGCCGCCCCGTGACGCGGGAGGAGGCCGTCGCCGCCCTGCGCCAGCCCGGCCCGCCCCACCCGTGGCGCGAATTGTGGCTGGAAATGCAGGCCGGGGCCGCCTTGGAAGTCCTGCGCTTGGCCGAGGCCACCGTGCGCGCCGTTTCGCCCGCGACCACGCTGGGTCTCATGTCCAGCGGCCCGCGCAACCATGTGTGCGAAGGCCGCGACTGGTTGAAAGCGGCAAGCGCGATGGGCGCGACCGACGATCGGCCGATTTACAGCCGCCCCACCTTGGGCAACTACTGGGAATGGGGACCGCCGCGCGGATTGTATTTCAGCCAGGATTCCATCAAACTCACGCGCCACTGCCTGCCGCCTAACAGCGTGGACATGACCGAGGTCGAAAGCGTGCCCTTCAGCCGCTACGCCAAGAGCGTCGCCTTCATGAACGCCACCCTGGACGTCACCTTCGCCTTCGGCGCCCGCGGTGCGACACTCAACATTTTCGACCACCTCGGCAGCCTGATGGAAAGCGAACCGCACTATGGCAAGGCCCTCGCCGCCCGGAAGCCGTTCCTGAACGGTTTGGCCGCCAAGGCCCAACTGCCCGGCGTCCTGCGCGGAGTGCGCTTGTTTTTCGCTCCCGGTTCCGCCGCCACTACGCACCTGCCGCCGGGAGCGGCGGGCGCTGCGCTGCGCGCCGAGGGCTACCCCGGCATGGAGGCCTTCGAGGCCGCCGGGATTCCCACCACTTACGACGACAGCGAGGTGCTCTTCCTTTCCGGACAACAACCGCGCAACCTGGCCGACGACGAGATCCTCGCCCTTCTAACCAAAGGTCTGTTCCTCGATGCCCCCGCCGCCGCCCTGCTGTGCGATCGCGGTTTCGGACCGCACCTTGGTCTTGAATCCGCGGCTCCTCCGGTTCCCCTGCATGAACTCGGGGCGTTCTCCGCGGAATCCATCAGCCATCCCGACTTCGGCGGCGCGCCCTATCAATTCATAACCGCGCAACTGCCGCAGGTCAGTTACGACGCGCGGGTCGGCATCCTGACACCCGCACCGGGGGCGGAAGTCATCGGCCATCTGATGGACCCCGACGTGCAGCCGGTGCACCCCGCCATGACCGCCTTTGCCAACACCCTGGGCGGACGGGTCATCGTGCATGCCTGGGATTACGCCTCCGCCATCGGGCCGGTCGGCGTTTCCTTCCACCATCCGCTGCGTCAAAAGCAATTGCACGCCGCCGTGCGCTGGCTCTTTGATGGCAAGCCTCCGCTGCTAGTCACCGGCGACGGAGTCTGGCCGCTCGCGTTGCGCCGGGACTGTGCCGAAGGGATCATGCTCGGATTGATCAACCTCTCCCTCGACCCATGGCCCGGAGCCGAATTCGAGCTTCACCTGCCGCAGGCGGTCGAGGCTCCCGCGATCCTCGAAGCCGACGGATCATGGCGGCCGGCACCGGACGCGGTCGTGTTGGAAGGAAAAATCGCGGTCAACCGCCCTGTAACCCTGGAGCAACCGCTGGTCCTCTGGCTGGGCTATCGGCAGGGGATGGTCTCGTGAGAAATCCGCGCGGGGTTGAAGAGGGCTGGAATGAGGAAAGCAGGAAAACAGGAAGGAAGAGAATCTCGGTTAGTTGATTCAATCCACCCGGTCCAAATCCTTTTTTCACTCCTTCCCTTGATGATCGGTCAACGACCAAACTGCCGCCAATGTCATCGCGGTGACCGATCCAAAAGTGATCTGATGAAGTTGGGCGATGGATGTGTCTGCGGAAACAAGACACACAAACCCCTTCGCCAGCATGAGGTAAACACCAAGAGCCAAGACCAGCCCCCCCGATAAATAACGGAAAAAGAATCGATTCATCCAAATCGGGCTCAATCGCAGGGCAGCCACATGAATAATACCTGCGATTGAAATTACAATTACCGGGTGTTCGGGGAACTCCATGGACGTCAGAGGAGGAAGGTCCATGATATCGAAGGGCGGCGAGAATCGTTCGGCGCTCCAGAGAATGATCTTCACGATGGAGGTAATGAGGTAAGCCAAAGATGCGAACCAGATATGAAGGGCGAACAATCGCAGGATGTGGTGCATTGCACGAGATAATGG
>CAYXZE010000045.1:0-1270 GCA_964469395.1 uncultured Luteolibacter sp. | reverse complement strand
CCGGCTACCGCTTTTTCCTCAACCGTTTGCCGGTCAGGCGGGTGGCGATGAGGTTCGGGCAGCGGCCATTGAGACGGAGCTGTTCGCAGTTCGCCTCGATCTTGATCGACTGCCGCACCGGCTTGAAGCCGAGCCGCCGCGTCACGCAATCGTTGAGCAGTTCGAGGTGCGAGTCCTCGAACTCGACCACCCGGCCGCAGTCGATGCAGACGAGGTGGTTGTGGGCCGGCCTGTCGAGGAAGTTGGGGTCGTAGGTCGTCTGGTTGTCGCCGAGGTCGATTTCGCGCAGCAAATTGGCCTCCACCAGCAGGCTCAGCGTGCGGTAAACCGTGGCCCGCGAGGTTTCGGAATCGAGCTTGCGGGCGCGTTCGAACAACTCGTCCGCGGTGAAATGCTCGTCCTTGGAAAAGGCCGCCTTGACGATCGTATCGCGCTGGCCGGTCCGGCGGAGACCCTTGCGCCGGATGAATTCATTGAGTCGTTCTTGGATGTCAGCTTCCACACCGTGATTCTTAATGGCTCGAATCCATCGCGGGAAGCCGAAACGCGGGAATCGACAGCGGCGCGAGTTGCGCTAGGTTTCCTGCGGATGACTTTGAAGGAACTCGGATGGAATGCGGATTTGGAAACGGCCTGTGCGGCATACGCCGGAAAAGGCTGGGTGCCCGCGCGGCTGATCCGGGAAACCGTAATCAACTACGGCGCGTTCATCAAAGGCGGCGAGGAAATCGACGTGGTCCTCTGCGGGCGGGTCTGGCACGAGGCCGCGTGCGATGCGGATTTACCGGCCGTCGGCGACTGGGTGATGGTCGAGCTGGGCGATGAAAACCAGCCGCATGTGATCCGCGCGATGCTGCCCCGGCGCACCTGTTTTTCCCGGAAAATGCCGGGGAACAGCTCGCAGGCACAGGTCATCGGCGCGAACATCGACTACGTCGCCGTAGTCACCGATGCGGGGCCGGATTTCAACATCCGGCGGATGGAGCGCTACTTCATGCTCATCGGCCGCAGCGGCGCGAAGGCGATCGTGCTGGTGAACAAGGCCGATCTTTTCCCTAGGGAGCAAAGCCAGCAGGCCGCGGCGGAAATCGCCGCGCTGTGGGATGGCGCGACCGTCCATGTGACCAGCGCGCTGAATGGCGACGGTCTGAAAGTCCTTAAAAAGTATCTCAAAAAGGGCGTCACCATGTGCGTCGTCGGCTCCAGCGGCGTCGGCAAGTCCACCCTGGTCAACCAGCTTTACGGCGAGGAATGGCAGTGGACCAGCGAG
>CAYXZE010000044.1:0-12878 GCA_964469395.1 uncultured Luteolibacter sp. | reverse complement strand
ACCGCGACGTGTGACCGCCGGTGAATGCCCACGAGCATCCCGACCGCCGCCAGACTGAAGACCAAGCTCGTGCCGCCGTAGCTCACGAATGGCAGCGGCAGGCCGTCGTTCGGCAACACTGCGGTGGTGACGGCGATGTTGACCATCGCCGGAACCACGATCACGCAGGTCAGGCCAAGTGCCAGGCAGCGGTTGAACATATCGTTCGCCTGCAGCGCGATGCCGCAGCCGCCGACGGCGATCATGACATAGCAGAAAACCACGGCCAAAGTGCAGGTCAGGCCGAGTTCCTCGCCCACGACCGGGAAAATGAAGTCCATGTATGCGAAAACCAGCGTTCCGAATTTCTCCACGCCGTTGCCGAGACCGACTCCCCACGGCCCGCCGTTGCCGAGGGCCAGCAGCGCGCGAAACTGCTGCATGTTTATCCCGAGCTGATGCACCGGATTGTCAAAATCCAGCCACGCGTCGATCCGTGCCCGGCGCACCGGATCATGGGCAATATACCAGGCGGCGGCGGACATCGCCAACAAGGCGGTCGGCACCATATAGACCAGCCGGATTCCCACGCAAAACATGATCGCGCCTACCGCAACCGACAATGACAGGGCGGTGCCCACGTCCGTCTCGCCGGCGATCAGCAGGATCGGAATGCCCGCGATGATTCCCGGAATGACGAAGCCGCGCCAGAACGTGTGGACTTCGGTCTGCCATCTGGCGAACCATGCCGCCAGCGACAACATGATGACGATTTTCGCGGCTTCCGACGGCTGGAACTGGCCGATCCCCGGAAACTTGATCCAGCGGTTGGAGCCTAACTGGGGATCCGCGATGCCGGGCGCGAAGCAGAGCGCCAGCAGCACGCAGGCCGCGAAATACACCCAGGGCGAGAATTTGCGCAGGATTTCCAGCGGAAACCGGGCGGCAATCACTGCGGCGACCAGGCCGACCATGACCATCAGCGCCTGACGGGTCACGAAACGATAGGGATCGTGCCCGTTCACCCAGGCCCCCGTGCTCGTCACCATGATCAGCCCCAGCGCGACAAGCGCGGCGACGGCGGTGCAGAGGATGATGGAGCAGTGGCGGGTCATGGATGGATAAAAGAATCAACGGGGGATCACCAGATTCATGCCGATTTTCATCTTGCGAGGATCGGTGATGCCATTGGCTTTCATGAGCGCTTCCTGGCTGACTTTGAAGCGGTTCGCAATCCGCCAGACATTGTCGCCGCTCTGCACGACATAGGTTTTCCCGGACGCGGCAGCGGGGGCGGGGGAGGACGGTGCGGCGCGTGGAATGTTGGGCCGGACCAAGGTGGCGACCGGCGCGTTTCTAACATCCACCGCGTCCACCAGGCCGTTGTCGTCAGCCGCCGGTTCATCGACTGGCTCCGCCACCGCCACCACGGGCGCCTGGACCACCTCCCGCTTCGGCGGGATCTTGAGCAGCAGGCCGGGAACGATATCGACATGCTTGTTGATGAGGCGGAGATCCCCTTCATCCACTCCCACCGCCGTGGCGATGCGTGAGTAATTGTCGCCCTGTCTGACCACATAAGGTTTCTCGCCCGTGGACATGCGCGGCCGCTCCTGCCGGGCCGCAGCCGGTGCTCTTTCCGATTTCACCACTTCCGGCTCATCCGCCGTCCGTCCGTCGAGGAACTTCTGGTGCACGAAGATCAGGCAGATCGCCACGATGTGGATCAGGAAAATGATCGTCAGCGCGCGCGAAATTTTCGAGCTGCTGTCTTCGGCTTCCATTTCCGGCGCGGCGGCGGCCGCGACGCGTTGCTTGCGGTTGCCGGTGACCGCGCTCAGGCGTTTGAAAATCCCTTTCGCCGCGGGGCGGCGTTTGACTGGCAGAGTTTGAGGTTTCATGGGGGTTAGCGGAGTTGGTGGACGAGATCGCGGAAGGCGTTTCCGCGTTGTTCGTAGCCGGAGAACTGGTCGAAGGACGAGGTTCCCGGTGACAGCAAAATCGTGGAGCCGCGCGGCGCGAGGCTGCGGGCGGTGGCGACGGCATCGGCCAGGGTGGATACCGGCTCGCAGCTTACCGCTTCGGAAAACAAGGCGGCCAGCGGCCGGGCGATCTGGCCGAAGGTGACCACGGCCAGCGCCTTCGCGGCGAGCAGCGGCACGACCGGCGAATAATCGAGACCCTTTTCCTTGCCGCCGGCGATCAGGACCACCGGGCGGGTTTGCGAACGCAGCGCGCTTTCCAAAGCATGCAGGTTGGTGGCCTTCGAGTCATTCAGATACTCGACGCCGTCCAGAGTGCGGATCAGCTCGCAGCGGTGCGGCGGCGGGGCGTAGCCATGAAGCGCCTCGCGCATGATCGGAGCGGAAATGCCCACGGCCTGGCAGGCGGCCATCGCGGCCATGGCGTTTTCCGCATTGTGGAGGCCGCGCAGGCCGGTGTCGTGATCCATGTCGAGCCGGGTTTCACCGCCGTGCGCGATGGTGTGGCCTGCGGAAAACCAATCGGAGTCCGGATCGGTCGTCGAGAAAGTCACCACGCGCGGGGCAAGTTCCGGCAGCTCCTCGCCGGCGCGCACCACCGCGGTGTCGGCAGCCGTTTGATTTTCGAAAATCCGCAGTTTGGCGGCGCGGTAGGCCTCCACCGTCGGATAGCGGTCCATGTGGTCGGGCGCGAAATTCAGCCAGACCGACACCACCGGATGCAGCGTGGAAATCGTTTCCAACTGGAACGAGCTCAGTTCCAGCGAAACCACCGCCGGCGGGTTCGCCTGAAGCACCACTTCCGCGAAGGGCGTGCCGTAGTTCCCGCAAGCCGCGCCGCCGAGGGACGCGTGTGAAAGGATGCGCTCGATGAGCTCGGTGGTGGTGGTCTTGCCGTTCGTCCCGGTGATGCCGATGATGCGGCCCTGATAGAACCGGGCCGCCAGCTCCACCTCGCCGATCACCTCGCCGGCCTGTTGGGAAAACGCCGCGACATACGGGCCGTAAGTGTCGATTCCCGGGCTCACCACCAGCACGTCGCACACCAGCGCGCGGCCATCGGCCTCGGTCGCGTCCGGATGGATTTCCACGCCTTCCGGCATCCCGGCGAAGGCTGCCTGCCCAGCACTGTCCCAGGCGGACACCCGCGCGCCCTCGCGCAAGGCAAGCGCGGCCGCGGCGCGACCGCTGCGGCCCACGCCCAGAATGGCGACATGTTTTCCGGTTAGATCCATGGTTCTGTCAGGCAATCTTGAGAAGGGCGAGGCCGAAGAGGGCGAGCATGATCGAAATGATCCAGAAGCGGATGATGACCTGGTTTTCATGCCAGCCGAGCAACTCGAAATGATGGTGGATCGGCGACATCTTGAAGATCCGCTTTTTGCGCAGCTTGAAACTGCCCACCTGGAGAATCACCGACATCGCCTCCATCACGAACACGCCGCCGATGATGACGAGCAGGAGTTCCTGTTTCACGCAGATCGCCGCCGTGCCGAGCGCGCCGCCGATCGCCAGCGAGCCGGTATCCCCCATGAACACCTTGGCCGGATGGCAGTTGAACCACAGGAACCCGAACCCCGCGCCGACCAGCGCCATGAGGAAAATCGCCAGTTCGCCGATGTAGCGGTTGTGAGGAATGACCAGATACTCGGTGGCCATGAAGAAATGCCCCGCGAGATAGGCGAGGAAGGCATAGGACAGCGCCACGCTGATGGTGGTGCCCGTCGCTAGACCGTCGAGACCGTCGGTTAGATTCACCGCGTTCGAGCAGCCGACGATCACGATGGCGAAAAACGGAATGATCAGCCATTGCAGGTCGATGATCGGAATCTTCAACAACGGAAACGAAATCGAGCCGATGCCGATCGGATTCTGTCCGAGCCGGTAACCGGCCAGTCCGTCGGCGATTTGTTGGGGAGAGGCGCCGAAGCCGGAGATTTCCTTTTTGAAATAAATGAAGCAGGCCGCGATCAGGGCGATGACCAACTGCCAGGCGAGTTTTTTCCGGCTGCTGATGCCGTCGGATTTCTTTTCCTTCACCTTCTTGTAGTCATCGCAGAATCCCAGCAATCCGCACGCCGCCATGGTGCAGGCGCAGACGGCGATGAAGGGATTGAGCGCACGGGCGAAAACCAGGGTTGATACGAGCACCGAGCCGATGATGAGCACGCCGCCCATCGTCGGCGTGCCGATTTTTCCGCCGTGCAGCTCGGCCAGTTTGTGAACTTCCGCCGCCGTGCGGATCGGTTGGCCTACTTTGAGTGAAATCAACCGGCGGATCACGCGCGGACCGAAGATAACCGACAGGATGAAGGATAACAACCCGGCGCTCGCCGCGCGGAAGGTGATGTATTGAAACAGGTTCAGGAACGAGAAGGTGTGCGCCCAGCCATCGGTGCCCGAGGCTTGCTCGGCCTGGAATGTCTGGTACCAGAAATCGTAAATCGCAGGGAGCATCAGTTTCGGGGAAAAGCGGCGTGCATGACGCGTTCAACAGTGGCGGAGCGACTGCCCTTGAATAGGACGACGTCGCCGGGTTTCACCTCGCGGGCCAGCCACCGGGCCGCCTGGTCGAGGTCTGGAAAATGTGGGGCGTGGTTCGCGCCCTCGGCGATGCCTTCCGCGCCCTCGCCCACGGCGATCACGGTCAGATGGCGCTCGGCGGCGAGGGCGCCGGTGCGCAGGTGCGCGGCGGGAGCGTGCGGGCCGAGCTCGCCCATGCGGCCGAGCACGATGATGCGGCGCGCGCCGTTGACCACCGGAGTGTCCGCCAGGGTGTCGATGGCGGCGGCCATGGATTCCGGGTTCGCGTTGTAGGTGTCGTCGATGATCGTCGCGCCCTGATAGTCATAGCGACCGAGGCGACCGCCGGTTAGAACGGCGGAGGAAAGTCCGGCGGCGATTTCCGCGGGGGAAATGCCGAGTTTCCAGCCCACCGCGGCGGCCAGCAACGCATTGGTCACCATGTGGCGGCCGGGCACGGGCAGGCTGACTTCCGCCGGGTCCGCGCCTTCGATGACGAGGGTGAAGGATGTCCCGTCCGCTTCGAACCGCAGGTTTTCCGCACGGACCAGTCCGCGACCGTTGCCGACGGCGATGATCGCGCCATGCGTGCGCTGGCGCAGGTAGGTGAGAAAATCACAGGTCGCGGAAATGAACAGGATTCCATCCGCCGGCAGCGCGCGGGCGAGCATGCTTTTTTCCTCGGCGATCGCCTCGCGAGTGCCGAGAAACTCGATGTGCGCGGTGCCGATGTTGGTGATGATTCCGTATTTGGGCCGGGCGATCTCGCACAGCGGGGCGATCTCCCCGGAATGGTTCATGCCCATTTCCAAAATGGCGGCGGTGTGTTCCGGCGTGGTCGCCAGAATGGAGAGCGGCACGCCGATGTGGTTGTTCAAATTTCCACGAGTCGCGGAGACGTTGAATTTGCGGGACAGGACGGCATTCGTGAAATCCTTGGTGCTGGTTTTTCCGTTGGATCCGGTGATGGCCACGACCGGAATGTCCAACTGCTTCCGCCACCAGTGCGCGAGGCGCTGCAATGCCAGCAAGGTGTCCGCAACTACGATGACCGCCGTATTTTCAGGAGCCTCACCCTGCCATTCCCGGACGATGGCGACCGCCGCGCCGCTCTCAAGCGCCTTCCGGGCGAAGAGATCGCCATTGAAGTTTTCCCCGCGCAGGGCGAAGAAGGCCGAGCCGTTGGGAAGCTTGCGCGTATCCGTGGAAACACCGCCGCTGACGAGCGCGTCGCCACGTCCCGCGGCGACGTGCGCGCCGAGGATGTCTGCGATTTGCTGGGCGGTTAACGGTTTCATCGCATGTCGGAAATGGCCTGGGCGCGATCCCGCAGCGCCTTGCCGGCGTGTTTGCGGTCGTCGAAGTCGATGGTTTGGTCGGAAAACTGCTGGGTCGTCTCATGGCCTTTGCCGGCGATGAGGATGATGTCGCCGGAGAGCGAGTTCGCGATGGCGAAGCTGATGGCCTCGGCGCGGTCGGGAATGCTGCGGAAGGTTTTGCCGCCGAGACCGTTCTCGATTTCCCGGATGATGGTCAGGGGATCTTCCGAGCGCGGATTGTCGGAAGTCACCACGCACGCGTCGCTGTGGCGCGCGGCGGCGGCTCCCATCTGCGGGCGCTTGCCCTTGTCGCGATCCCCGCCACAACCGAAGACGGTGATGAGGCGGCGCGGATCGAGCTCCTTGAGCGTGCGGCAGGCATTTTCCAATGCGTCGGGCGTGTGGGCGTAATCCACGAACACCGTCGCGCCGCCGGCGTTGCCGACGTTTTCCATGCGGCCGGGAACCTGTGGCGCTTCGATCAGCGAGGCCACCGCATCGCGCGGACGGATGCCGCAGGCGCTGGCGGCGGCGATGGCTCCGAGCAGGTTGTAAACATTGAAGCGGCCGATCAACGGCGCGCGGACGAGGTAGGTTTTTCCCTTCGCCGCAAGCTCGAACTCCATGCCGCGGGCGGACTGGCGGAAGTTGTTCGCGCGGAAATCACTGTGCACGCCGAAGCCGAAGCGGAGAACCGCCATCTTGCCGTCCAGCGAGGCGGCAAGCTCCGCGCCGTAGGCATCGTCGGTGTTGATTACGGCCACCGGCTTTTTGCCGAGCGGGTTCGCGGCGAGGTCGAGGAACCATTCCGCCTTCGCCTTGAAATAGGCGTCGAGCGTGCCGTGGTAGTCGAGATGGTCCTGTGTCAGATTGGTGAAAATACAGGCGTCGAAGCCGATCGCCGAGACGCGTTTCTGATGGATGCCGTGCGAGGAAACCTCCATGGCCACGCCGCGGCAGCCGTTGTCGCGCATGCGGGTGAAGAGGGAGGAAAGCTCGATGGAACCGGGAGTGGTGTGTCTGGCGGTTTCCACCGTTTCCCCGTCATCCACGAGGATGGTGCCGAGCAGCCCGGCGCGGTGCCACGCGGATTTCATCAGGTGATGAAGGAGGAACGCGGTGGTGGTCTTGCCGTTGGTGCCGGTGACGCCGGCGATGGCGAGATCCTTCCACGGATGGTCCGCCAGCGCGGATGCCAGGGTGGAAAGCGCGGCGCGGCTGTCCGGCACGTGCAGCCACACCGCCGGCGCGGTGTAGTCTGCGGGCTGGGCGGTTTCCGCCAGAATGGCGGCGGCCCCGGCGGCGAGCGCGTCATTGATGAAACGGTGGCCGTCGGTCGTCGTGCCGCGGATGGCGGCGAAGATCATGCCGGGGGCGACTTCACGGGAAGATGCGGTGATGGCATGCACCTCCGTATCCAACGATCCTGCGACCGTGACTCGTGACAGATTGGAAACAAGTTCGCGGAGGATCATCGGGAGGTGGCTAGCGACGGGGTGACGGGTTCGGTGGGCTGCAAATTCATGGAAGAGGCGACGCGGGTGGCGATTTTACTGAAAGCGGGAGCGGCGATGGTGCCGCCGTAGCGGTTGACCTTCTGCGTGCGCGGATCGTCGATCACGACCACGCAGACGAAGGCGGGATCCTGCGCGGGCATCATGCCGGCGAAGGAGACGATGTATCGGTTCGCGAGATAGCCGCCCTTGGGATTGTGTTTCTGAACCGTGCCGGTTTTACCTGCCGCGCGGAATCCCCGGACGGCGGCGCGGGTGGCGGTGCCGCCGGGAAGGACCACCTTTTCAAGAGCGGCGCGCATTTGAGCGGCGGCTTTCGGCTTGAGGACTTCATGGACGACTTCCGGCTGGAAGTTCTCCACGACCGTGCCGTCATTGGCGATCAGGGATTTCACGATCTGCGGCTTGCGGAGTTTTCCGTCGCTGGCGATTGCCGAGTAGGCGCAGGCAAGTTGCAGCGGTGTGACGTTGGTGGCGTAGCCGAAAGTGGCGCGGGAGAAATCCACGACGTTGCCGGTGTCGCGGGCGGTGCCGGAACTTTCCCCGCTGAGCTGGATGCCGGTTTTCCTGCCGAAGCCGTAGCGGTGGAGATAGTTGTAAAAACGCTTCGAGCCGAGCTGGCGGCCAAGACTGAAGGTGCCGATGTTGTTGGATTTCTGGAGCACTCCTTCAAAGGTCAGGCTGCCGGCGGGATGGTCGTCCTTCAGCATGACTCCGCCCGAGTTATAGTAACCATTGTGGCAGAAAACCGAGGTTTGCGGCGTGACCAGGCCCTCGTTAAGCGCGCCGGAGGTCGCCACGATCTTGATGGTGGAACCGGGCTCGAAAACGGTCTGGATGGCATAGTTGAAACCATTTTCCGCGACGTTTTCCTTGCGGTTGAGATCGAAGTGCGGGCGGCTGGCCATGGCGAGGATCTCGCCGGTTTTCGGATTCATCAGAATCACGGTGCCTTTGGCGGCCTCGAACTCGGCGAGGTTCGCGTCCAGTTCTTCCTCGACGATGGACTGGATGCGCATGTCGAGGGTGAGCTTCACGTTCAAGCCGGCGCGCGGCGGAATCAAACTGCCGGAGTTGCCCGGCACCACGAGGCCGCGGGCATCGCGGAAGTGTTCGCGCGAGCCATCGCGGCCCGCGAGATAACCCTGCATGGAAGACTCGATGCCGAAAAGCCCGACGACGTTGGTGCGGGGTTTTCCATCCTCGTCTTTTTTCACGACTTCCCCGGTGTAGCCAAGGATGTGCGTGGCCGTATTCGGAGAGGTATACCAGCGTTTGATGGAGTTCTCGAATTCGAAGCCCTGGACCCAGTGTTTCTTGATCTCCGCGCGCAGGTTGTCCGCGATGTCTTCCGGCAGATCCTTGGCCAGGGGAATCCAAGTGCCCTTGGTTTTTTCGATCTTGTCGCGAAGCTCCTCCCGGCGCAGGCCAAGTGGCCGGGCGAGGATTCCGACGGCGTAGGCGAGGTGTTTCTGGACAATCGCATCCGCGCTTTCCCGGGTGAGGATTTCCCCGCGCAGGCCGTTGATGCGGCGGCGTTGTTGCGCCGGATCGAGCTCGCTCCAACCTTCTTCCTCGCTGGCTTCCTGATAGGCCAGGCCGTAGCTGGCGATTTTGGGATCCATCAGGTGGTTCTTGTCCACGAAGACGGTGGCCACGGGAATGCTCTTGGCCAGGGTTTCTTCGTGACGATCCACGATGGCTCCCCGGGAGGCGGACAATTTTTCAATGCGGTGGTAAGCCTTGCGCGAGCTTTCCGCATAGTGCTTGCGATCGACCAACTGGATTTGGACCAATCTTCCCGAAAGCACGCTGAGCCCGGCCACCAGGACCGAGCACAAGACGATGCAACGAGTTTGAAAGGAGGATTTCACGGGCTAGGGAATCGCGGAGGCGACGCTGTGGCGGCTGGACGAGGCGGCGTCAACCTCTTCCGCGATACCAATGGGCATCGGGCGGAGGGAGGAGCCGTTCTCCTCGATTTGCTTGCGGATGACGAAGCGGTTGAGCAGTTGGTCCGAGCGCATCTCGGTGGTGCGGATGTCGAGACGGTATTCCTCGATCCGGCGGTCGATGGCGTCGATTTCCCGGGAAATCTGGACCTGGCGGTTTTTGTAATACGCGTGTAGGATTCCGCCGACCGAGGCGATGGCGGCGGCGAGGATCAGCGCGAAAAAGACGGACGCGGGAGTGCGGTTTTCGTTGCGGCGACGGTTCATGACTTGGGGTCTAAAAGCTGGGCAACCCGCAGTTTCGCACTGCGGGCTCGCGGGTTCAGGGAGGTTTCCTCGGCGGTGGGGGAGATGGCCTTGCGGGCCAGCAGCCGGAATTGGTAATCCGGATTCGGTCGCGGCTCGGGCCACCCCGGTTCGTCGAGGTATTCGGTGGAGCGGTGTTTTAAAAACCGTTTCACCATCCGGTCTTCCAGGCTGTGGAAAGTGATGATCAGCAGGCGCCCCCCGGGTTTGAGAACCGAGGGTACGGCGGCGAGCGCGGTGGCGAGGGATTCGAGCTCCTCATTCACCGCCATGCGGATGGCTTGGAAAGTCTTGGTCGCCGGATGGGTCCGGCCGTGGCGGCCGATGGCTTTCTCGATGCAGTTCGCGAGATCAAGCGTGGTCACGAAGGGCTTGGTGGCGCGCTGTCTCACGATGGCTCCCGCGATCCGCCGGGCGCTGGATTCCTCGCCGTATTCGAAAAGAATCCGCACGATGTCGGCTTCCGACCATTGATTCACGATGTCTGCCGCGGTGAGCGGGCTGGAGGGCCCCATCCGCATGTCGAGCGGGCCTTCCCGCATGAAGGAAAATCCACGGGCCGCGGAGTCGAGCTGGCGGGAGGAAACGCCGAGATCCATCAGCAGGCCGTCGGCGCGCCCGCCGCTTTGAATGACGGGGGTTTCCCGAATGCGCGAGAAATTGCCTTCCCAGGTGGAAAAGCGTTCGCCGTATGCAGCAAGCCGGGCGCGGGCGTGGGCCAGTGCTTCCGGATCGCGATCCACGCCGAGCACGCGGGCACCGGCCTTGAGGAAAATCTCGCTGTGGCCGCCGCCGCCGAGCGTGCCGTCGATGATGAGCTTGTCCGGTCCGGCTGCCATCCACTCGGAGATTTCCGCAGGGAAAACCGGCAGATGGTAGTCACCCGCGGCGACAGTTTCTGAAAAATGAACGGGAGCCTGCGCCGACAACCAGCCAGGAGCGGCGCAGGAATCCGTGTGGAGTGACGAACCCGCGTGCTGTCCCGAGCCCGCCGATTCATCTGAAAGGAAAGTTGGCGATGGCCGCGCGGACAACCAGCCAGGAGCCGCGCGGACCATCGATTCAAAAAGCGCCAAAACCCCTGTCCCGAGGGATTTCGCGCGCCCAGCCATGAAAGTCACCGGACGCCGCACTGACAACCAGCCAGGAGCGGTGCGGACATCCGTTTGGAATGACGAGGCGGCAGGCTGTCCCGAGCCGGCCGCTTCGTCGGAAAAAAGCCCCGGTCCCCGGGCAAACACGGACGCCGCCGCAGGGCGGGCCGTCTCGAATGCCGGAATGGATGGGGTGAAGCACATTGCTGTGTGATGGAGGAAAATGTTGTTTGTTTTTAGAGGATTCCCAGATCGTCGTCTTCGTCCGGCGTCATCTCGATTTCGAGCACGCGGGCGTGGTTGGCCTTGCTCCAGACCTCGAAGTGCAGGTCGCGGCCAGCCAGGACCACCTCGGATTCCGCGGCGATTCCGGCGGCTTCGCTGAGGTCCTTGGGGATGAGCAGCTTGCCCTGGTCATTCACGCTCGCCACGCGGCAAAGCATCGCCAACCGGCCCAGCTTCGCGGTTTTCTGCCCGGGTGTGAGATCGCTGTTTTTCACCGTTTCCCGGCGCTCGGTGTAGGCCTTTTCACTGAGCACCTTGATGACCGGCATGTCGTAAGTTTTCGACGACAACAGATACAACGCCTCGCCGGGAGCCGGACGCCACGCAGTCGGGATGGAAACCCGATACTTGGGATCCATCTTGTAGGGCGTGTAGCCCATGTAGCTATGTTCGGCAGTGGCCACGGGAATGTCTGACGGACATGTCAGTGGCGGAAAATACACTCAAATACACTCAGACCACAAGAAATAATTGGGGGATTTTTACTAAATTCTCAACATGTTTATTTTCAGTAGGTTGCCGGGGATCTAAAGCCGCGTTGTTTCAATAAACTCGGCAGCGGTTCTCTAAAATTTAAAACAATCGGGCTGGGGAAATCCGAATTTTTTGTGAAATGGATGGGATTTTTTAAATAAATCACCATCCGGTGTACTTGGCGGGCTGCTTTTTTCGGATCCCGCCGCATGCCGGTTTTCTCGCTCCGGTTCTATCTGGATTTGGATTTTTGATCTTCGTTTTTCCGGACGCATGACTGATGGGCTTGAAGCTGCATTTCAGGCATCCGATTCATCCTCTTGATCCTTGAATCCGCCTGACTCACCCGCGATGCTGCGCCCATGCCACGCCTCGCCCTCCTTCAATCCGGCACCTTCGCCACCAAGGCGGAATCCTTCGATCACCACGAAACGCTGATCCGCCAGGCCGCTGCGGGGGGCGCGAACATCGTCGTCACCCAGGAACTGTTCCTCACCCCTTATTTCTGCACCGTCGAGGATCCCGCCCTTTTTGATCTGGCCGATCCTCTGCCCGGTCCTGTCACCGACCGTCTCGGCAAACTGGCCGGCGAGCTCGGCATCGTGCTCGTTTCCTCGCTTTTCGAACATCGCGGTCCCGGCCTTTATCACAACACTGCCGCCATCCACGATGCCGACGGCTCGTTGCTGGGCCTCTACCGGAAATCCCACATTCCGCAGGATCCCGGCTTCGAGGAAAAATTCTATTTCACGCCCGGCGATAGCGGCTGGCCGGTGTGGGACACGCGGTTTGGAAAAATCGGCGTGCTGATTTGCTGGGACCAGTGGTATCCGGAAGCGGCCCGCCTGATGGCGCTCGGCGGCGCGCAAATCCTCGTCTATCCGACCGCCATCGGCTGGCTGGCGGAGGAAAAAGCCGCCCTCGGAGACGCCCAGCACTGCGCCTGGGAAACCGTCCAGCGCGGCCACGCCGTCGCCAACGGCTGTTACCTCGCCGCCGTCAACCGCACCGGATTCCAGGACGACACCGAGTTCTGGGGCCGCTCCTTCGTCGCCAATCCCTATGGCGAGCTCGTCGCCAAGGCCGCCACCGACCGCGAGGAAATCCTCTATCACGATCTCGACCTCCAGGCTGTCGAGGGTTTCCGCCGCATCTGGCCGTTCTTCCGCGACCGGCGGATCGACGCCTATCAGGATCTGACGAAACGCTGGCGGTGACGGGCGCGGCGTTTTCTGCACGGAGCATGCCTGATGCGAGCCATCCCGCCGCTTTGTCTGTTAGGTAGGGGTTGACGAATGATGATTGTGGATTTTTGAATTTTGATTTGCCGTGTCGCCGCAGTCCAAGGGCTGGTCGCTCTTCCACAAGACACAAGAGAAGAGGGCTGTCGCCCGCCTCTTCCTCTTTTCTTGTGTCTTGTGTCTTGCCGTCTTCTGTCTTTCCGCGCAAA
>CAYXZE010000043.1:0-12899 GCA_964469395.1 uncultured Luteolibacter sp. | reverse complement strand
TCCTTCAAAAGGCGATGCCCGGAGTTCAAGCTTCAGCTTGCTTCGGCGGAAGACATTGAACCCGGACCGCCGAAAGTTCTGGAGCCGTATCAGGACAAGCGATCCCGGAAATCCGCGTAGCCGAACTCGCGCAGGATTTCCAATTTCCCGTCGTCATGCTGCAGGGCGATGGCCGGGTGCTTGACGCCGTTGAAAGTCGTCGTCTTGACCATCGTGTAGTGCGCCATGTCATCGAAAACCAGCGTGTCGCCGACCTTGAGTTCGCGGTGGAAGGAAAAGTCGCCGACCACATCGCCCGCCAGACAAGTCGGGCCGCCGAGACGGTAGGTGAAAAGGGATGGGGGATTTTCAGAAGGGTCTCCCGCGAGGTGATAGGTTTCGCCCTCGAACGTGACCGCTGGCATCCTTTCCGGCTTCTTGTCTCTGGTCTCTGGTTTTTCGACCAGGAAAACATCCGGGCGATACGGCATTTCGATCACATCCGGCATGTGCGCCGTGGCGGAAATGCTCAGGATCGCGAGCCGATGCCCGGCGGATTCGAACACGTCCATCACCGTCGCCCGCAGGACGCCGGTGTGGATGGCGATGGCTTCGCCCGGTTCCAGCCAGACGTCCACGGCGTATTTTTCGCGCGTTTCCCTGACGAGCCGGATCAATCGCTCGCGGTCATAGAACGGCTTGGTGATCCAGTGCCCGCCGCCCATGTTCAGATAGGTGAATTGGGACGAACGCAGCAAACAACCGAATTTTTCCTCCATCGCCGCCAGCGTTTTCTCCAGATCGTCCGAATTCTGTTCGCACAGCGTGTGGAAGTGCAAACCCGAGAGTCCGGTGAGGTCCACGCCCGCGAGTTGGTCCGCCGTGATGCCGAGGCGCGATCCGGCCACGCAGGGGTCGTAAATCGGCGTTTCTCCGGTCGAGCACTCCGGGTTCACGCGCAGGCCGCAGAGTATTTCGCCGCTTTTGAAACGCGGATGCGCCATCACCATTTCGCGAAAGCGGAACCACTGCGACAGCGAGTTGAAATCCAGGTGATCGGTGAATTCGCACAACTCCGCCACGTCCGCCTCGTCGTAGGCCGGGGAGTAGGTGATCACGTGTTTTTGAAAATAATCCCGCGCCAGCCGGGCCTCCCACAGGCCCGAGGCACAGCAGCCGTCGAGGTCATCGCGCACCTGCGGAAATGCCTTCCAACAGGAAAATCCCTTGAGCGCCAGCACCAGGTGGCAGCCAGCGGCTTCCTTCACCTCGCGCAAAATCGCGGTGTTCCGTTTCAGGGCGGCGGTCGAGATCACAAACATGGCAGGACTCAGCAGCGAAATGGCCGGAGATGCCAGCCTGATTTTTCCAGAAGTTGATGGTTGATAGAAAGAACGGGCATTTCGCATCACTTCAGGGGATGGGAAACTCGGTCCAGTTCTTAAACGTGAAATCCGGCGCGCACTCGCCGGGCCGCAGGGACAGCGGATGGCCGGTGAAGAGCGCGGTCTTGAAACCCGCCGCCGCCGCCGGGGAGATGTCCTGCTGCGGGTCATTGCCGACGTAGAGCGTCTCCGCGGGCGTGATGCCGCGGCCAGCCAGGCGGTCTGTTAGGGTTTGGAGCAGCGCGGGCGCGGGTTTGGCGATGCCGTGCTGATAGGAAAGGATCGTGAGCTCGGGCGCGAACAGATCCTCCAGCCCGCCGAGCGAAGAGAGCGTGTTGGATTGCGCGTTGGACAGCAGGCCGAGCGAGATGCCGGACCGCGCCAGCCGCTGGATGACGCCAGCCGCGCCGGGCATCGGGCTGGCCGGGTGCCATGCGGCTTCGGTGGCTCGCACGAGCATGCCGGTGTCCGCGTCTTCTTCCAGCGCGAGAATTTCCCGCCACAACACGCGCAGGTCGATCTCGGGAAACTCCACTCCGGCGGCGGCATGGTGGCGGAGAACGGCGGCGTGCAGTTCCGTGCTGGGGGATTCCGGCGGCTGGTGGCCCGCGCGTTCGATGATTTTCCGCAGCAGCGGATCGGCGGCGGCATCCGGTTTAACGCCGCCGGGCGCGGCGACGAGCAGCGTGCCGTAAATGTCGAAGATCACCGCGCGATAAGATTGCGGCGCGGGATTCGGCTTCAGCGCGGCGAGCAGGAAATGAAACGATCGTGGCGCGAGGTTGGCGGTTAGAATTTCGTTTCCTGATAGATCGCGGATGTCCGCGACCGGCGCGGCGGCCAGGCGCGAGTAAAGCGCGGTGAGTTTTTTCCCATACTCCGCCGGCGAATACGGCGCGAGTTGCTCCGGCGTGGCGGTGGGTGTGCGGTTGGCGATGACTCTCGCGAGCCAATCTTCCGCTGGCTCGGTTTGCCCGCCGATCTCGACGAGCGGCTCGCCGCGGTTGCCCGGCTCCGCGAAACGCTCGATGGCGGCTTGTTGGAGGGCTTCCGGCAGATTGCCGAAATCGAGATGCTCGCCGTGCCGCAGGGCGTCCAGAGTCGCGCCGATCATCCAGTTCGGCAGCGGACGGCGGTAGGTGCGGTAAGTCCGCTCCAGGTCGGCGATCAGATAGTCCCGGAGGATCGGCAGCGCGATCCAATCGACGGGCACTAACAAACGATCATACAGCCGCCCGCAGCGAATCCCGTGGCGCGCGTGTTCCGCCGTCAGATGCGGCAGGTTCCGTCCGATGAGCGGCTTGCCGTGGGCGGCGGCTTCCAGAAACGGCAGCCCGAATCCCTCGCTAACAGAAGTGGTGGCGAAATGGCTGGCATGCGCGACCCACGACTCGAAGCCGGTGCCCGCACCGACCGCGGGGGCGAAGTGATCGACCACATCGAACGCGATGGGCAGGCGGTGTTTGCCGGAAAATTTCCGCCACGTCTCGTGGATCGGCAGCGCCTCGGGATTTTTCGGCGCGCGGCTGATGGCGATGCGGGTTCCTTCGGGCGCGAGGGCGGAGAGGAAAACCAGCTCGCCCAGGTTCTTGCGGCGGATGCCGCGGATCGGGGCGAAGACGATGGGGGAGGGTGGGGGGAGCGCCGCGGAGCCGCAAAAGTCGCGAAGGGGCGCAAAGGGGGAGATGGAGTTGGGGAGGAGGCTGGCGTTTCCTTCAGGCAGTCCGGCGTTGGTGAAAATCGTCAGATCGCGGGAATTGAGAAAGGCATAGTGGATGCGGGGTGAAAACGGATAGAGCCGGTGGCAATCCGCGATGAACGGATAGTTCCCCGGGCGGCCCTGCTCGGCGAGGTCGTGGATTTGCAGAACCAGCCGTTCGCCCGCTTCCGCCAGCCGGGCCACGACGTCCGGCAGAAGGCAGTTTTTCCCCAGTGAGTGATTGTGGAAATGCCAAACATCCGGCGCGCCGCCCAGAGCTTCCGTCGCCGTGGAACGCAGCGCGTCGGCGAGCATTTCCGCCGTGAGATCGCCGGGCGTGGTCAGATACCCCAGCCCCGTGATGCGCCGCACCGGAAATGCTTCCGCCTCGCGCGGTCCGCCCGCGTCACCGACCAGAATCACATGCCCGATGCCCGCCGTGCCCAACACGCGAGACGCCGCTTCGATCACGCGGGTGACTCCGCCCGGATCAAGATGGTAATGGACAATGGCGACGCGCATGGGAAATCCGGCGGCGCACCTTTCAATCCGCGCCTCCGCCGCCAATTCCACCGGGGATTCGTCGCCATGGCGAAACTTATTTGCCGGGCCGTGGAGGCCGGGTGTCCTCATGAGGATTTCGGATATGAGTCACCACCGCCGTGAAGCTCATCTGCTCTTTGATTTCATCGTCTTCTCAGGCCGTAGGAGGGTTTACGGTGGTGGTGCCGAATCACCATGATTCGAATGCACTCAAGCCGCTCCTCAAAGAGAATGTGATAAGGGAACTTCTTGAGATTACGACGCCTGTATCCCGAAGGGTCATAATGCTGTTGTTCTGGATGAAAAAAGACTTCATCAATTGCTTCGTTCAACTCGGTCCAAAAGCGGTTCGCAAGGTCTTCTGAAATTCGCGCATAAGCGCTCTCAATCTCACGCGCTTCTTTGGCGGCGATAGGGTGAAAAATGTGTTCCATGCTACTGTCTCAATGTCCGCAAGCGCGATTAAACTCCTCGCGGGACATCCCACGCACAGCACCTGAATCGAGTTCTTCGGAGCGGCGCGCAACTTCTTCATCGTCAACCCAGTGGTGAACTTCGTCTAGAGATCCCAACAAAAATGCAGCCAATTCTGCTCTTTCCGGGGTAGACAGCCTGATTGCAGCCTCACGCAGTTCTAGGATCTGTGACATGCGGGGAAACTAGCGCATCAGGATCGATTTTTCCAGTGGAATTTTCTTGGCAGAACGTCTAGTTCATTTACGACGGGGATGGAAGTCCTTGGACTGCGTGCAGCCTGCTGCCGCTTTGGGGCACGCAGCCTGCTGCGGTCCCGCACCAGCGTCCGGAACCCTTTTTCAGCGTGGAATGGAGCTACTCTGATAGTATGTGCTTGCCTGTCGCTGAATTGATCACGGGGGAGCCAGATGGATCAAAGCCAAGAAAAACAGGATCTGTCGGCCCTCTGCCCTGTGAATATTCGAAATGATGCTCCTTGTTGATTCGCTCTAATTCGACCGACTCCCTCAACTCCCCGCCAGCCAGTCGGTAGGCGGTAACTTTCGGATATGAGTCACCACCGCATCCATCTTCTACCACTAGCCACGTCCGATTGGAATTCAAGTGTCCGCACATCTTGACGGGACCTCGCGGGTTCTTGTGCGTTCCTACAGGCTTTCCGCCGATCTTCACAACATGTTCTCCGGGCACACTGGTTGGCGAAAACCGAACGGAATTCTCCGAAGCGAAATGGGCGCATGAAACGGCATGCCATGCTAGGACGCCAGTTAGGAAACGTGTAATCAGAAAATGCATGATTTGTGTTTGGTTTGATGTTTAAGGTGAGGTATGGAGCGCGGCGCCGCCTTCTCATCTATTCTTGTTCGGTTTGTTTTTTCGCGAGACGCTTGGCCGCTTGGCCGTCGTGAAACTCTCCTTCCAGTGCCCCAACGTAGCCTCCGTCTTTGGATCTCTTGAGATATTCACCGGATGGCAGAAGGACCCCAAGGCATCACTATCCACGTTCTTTGGTCTTTGGTAAGCGGGAAAGTTTGTGGCAGGTAAATCTGTCCTGACTCAATACTGTAGATCTCGTGAATTCCGAGGTCTTGATAATCAAAATGGTCCATGCCATATTTTGATCCTACATAGTGCCAAATCGCGACTTTGGGTTCCTTCCAGTGACGAGTCGTTTTGATGAGTTCGATCTTCGTGATTTGCTTGGGACTCACGCATCCATCGAGAGCTAGCATCAAAATGATAATTGTAAATATGCGTTCAATCATATTATTATTTCATTTTCTTCGCGAACGATGAGCGCGCGCACCACTACCAGCAAGGGCGCGCGTCGATCACAGGGTTTAGGTTGTAGCTACGGGAAAGCATCGAAACTGAATGGCTGGTAGTGGGTGCATGTTGCGGTTTCGCCTGGGCGTTTTAATGTTCGGGAAGCATTAGTGGAAGCCAGAGCCTCCATGGATTGGTCACCTGCGCGACCTCTCCTCGGACTGGAATCATTCCGAACATAGACTGGCTGTCTGGTCGCTTCAGGAAATCCAAGGTGTGTTTCGTGCCATCCCAATCGATTCGGAACCAAGGCTGATTATCGCGCGAATCAATCACGGTCACTGACTTCGCATCACGAACGACACGAGCAACCTTCTTCCGGTCCCGATGCCCGGGGCAGTTGTCGTAAGCTGCATCCTCGGCAAGTTCGAGGAAGATCTCATGTCCACCCATGCAATTCAACTGGACGTCAAACACTCCGATCAGCGGTTGGGCCGCACGAGCACGCACGACCCAAGGGCTGACGAAGCCCAGGACGCCGATCACGACAAGAAAAATGACGATCCAGATGAGCTTCTTCATTATTGGTGAACAGGGCGTTTATTCGTAGTATCCCCGCGAGTAATATCCATGGAGCGTAGTTTCGGGAGGATTTTTGTAAATCATTGATTCGACAAGGATTTTCCCGGTTTGGGTGCGGTGTTTTTCGCCCGGATAAGTGCCGAATCGGAAGGTCGGAAGACCTTGGACTGCGTGCAGCCTGCTGCCGCTTTGGGGCACGCAGCCTGCTGCGGTCCCGCACCAGCGGGCTGCACGCGGTCCAAGGCATTTGTCGTTCAACTCTTCGGCAATGAGAGGGTGACCCGCAGGCCGCCTTCGGGGCGATTCCCCATCGTGACGTCGCCACCGTGGGAGCGCAGGATGCTGCGTGCGATGGACAGGCCGAGTCCGACTCCGCCGGTGTCGGGATTTCTGGAATCTTCCAAGCGGACAAAGGGGGAGAAGACTCTTTCGAAATCCTGTTCCGCGATTCCCGGTCCATCGTCGTCCACGTGGATTTTCAGCGATGCGTTGGCGAGCTCCAAACGGACCCGGGCGCGTTCACCATAGCGCACGGCGTTTTCCACCACGTTGCGCACGGCTCGCCGCAGGCTGTCGGGGCGGCAGCACCATGGCGTTCTAACACCATCGGCGAAGGTCGCGTCCCATCCGAGTCCCGCGAGGTCGTCGCAGATGCTTTCCGCGAACGCGTCCATGTCGATGACGCGGGATGGCTCGGTGCTGGATTCTTCCTTGGCGAAGGCCAGCGTGGCTTCGGTCATGGCCTGCATTTCATCGAGGGTGGAAATCATTTTCTCTTTCGTGTCGGGATCGGAAACGAACTCCGCTTGGAGCCGGAGCAGCGTGACCGGCGTGCGGAGGTCGTGGCTGATGTCCGCGATCATCCGGGTGCGATCCTCGACGAAGCGGCGGAGGCGCGATTGCATTTGGTTGAACGCGATGGCGGTCCGGCGGATGTCATCCGCACCTTCTTCGGGCAAGGGGGGCACGTCCTCGCCGCGACCGATCCGCCCGGCGGATTCGGTTAGGCGGCGGAGTGGCCGCCCGACACGACGGGCCGCCAGCACGGCCAGCAGCGAGAGGACCAGGGCGGTGATGCCGAGTGATATATAATGGCGGACCGGCGATGAGATGAGTTCCGGCTTTGCATAAATCGCATTGAGCCACAATCCCGGACGGATTGCGGTGGCGTAGCCGATGCCGTTCCAGCTCGCCAGATTCAGCAGCCTGGCCTCGTTTTGCCGTCCTGCCGGAGGAATCTCCGTCCATGCGGGTTGATCCGATACCGGCAGCTCCGACTCCGAGATTCGCGGATTGGGCGCCATTTCACTGACGTTTGTGTGGGCGGACGGCAGTGCCCGCAGCAATTCCTTGCGGGCGGTTTTCTGCCAGGAGGGGGAATCGGCCGGTGGTTCCGGTGTCAGCCAGTAGCGGGAAAGCGAGGTGCCTGCCGCGCGCAGCACTTCCGGGTGGATGCTTTCATCCGTGACGGCGATGAGTCGCGCCACGGCGTTCGCGCGGGCGAGCATTTCATCCTGCCGCACCGTGCGCAACGACCGGTCGCGCTCGTTGTTGTTGATGAGATAGAAAAGCACCTGTGATAGAAGCAGCGCCACCAGCATCAGGCCGATGAGCTGGCTGGTCAGGCTGCGCATCCAGAAATGTTTCACTCGGGTTCCACCTTTCCCGTGAAACTATAGCCGCCGCCCCAGTGGGTGATGATGAGTTCGGGGTTGCGCGGATTCGCCTCGATCTTGCGGCGCAGGCGGCTCACCTGATTGTCGATGCTGCGGTCCCAGGCTTCCGCCGCGCGTCCCTGGGTGATGTCCAGCAACTCGTCCCGCGTCAGGACCATGCCGGGGTGGGAAATGAAAACGCCGAGCAGCCGGAACTCCGCCGTGCTCAGTGGCGAGGCGACTCCGTCCGCGCCGATCACTTCGCGGCGCTCCATATCCACCGTCAGACCGCCGATGCGGATGCGGCCGGTGGGGACGGTGGCGCGCTGGACGGGCAGGCTGTTCGCCCGGCGGAGCACGGCCTTGATGCGCGCGAGCAGTTCGCGGGGATTGAACGGCTTGGTCAGGTAGTCGTCGGCCCCCATTTCCAGGCCGAGAATGCGGTCGGAATCCTCGGACACCGCCGTTAGGAAAATTACCGGGACCTGCGAGGTCGCCCGCAGATCCCGGCACAGCGAGATACCGTCCTCGCCGGGCATCATCACGTCCAGCACCACCAGATCCAGCGAACTCCGTTCCATCAACCGCCGGAACGCCGCCGCGCTGTCCGCTTCGCTCACGCGGTAGCCGTGCGAGCCCAGATAACGGACCAGCAGCTCGCGGATTTGCGGGTGGTCATCAACGACGGCGATGTGCTGGGACGGGTTCAACATGGGAAACGATGGGGGATTATGATGCGGCAATCACGATAATCGGTGCGAAAATTGTAACGAGATGTCTCAGCCCGGTCGATCCTTACAAGTTGTCACAATAAAACTGAAATGTCCGATACCATTTCCCCTGAATGCGGTTCAAGTTCGGCCCGGGATGGTCCAGCCAGTCTTCATCTATCCGCGACTCACCATGAAATTCAACCGGCTTTTTTTCTTACTGTTGTTTGCCGTCGGCATCTTTCTCGCATGGCGGTTTCTGCCGAAAACCGGCAGGGCCGTCAAAGCCCGCGAGGGAGAACGATCCGTGCCGGTGACCGTGGTCGCTGCGGCGGACCGCGACGTGCCGATCTGGCTCTCCGGCATCGGCACCGTGCAGGCCTATAACAAGGTCACCATCCGCCCGCGGGTGAGCGGCGTGCTCGACCGGATCAATTTCACCGAGGGAGACCTGGTCAAGGAGGGCGATGTCCTCGCGGTCATCGACCCCCGGCCTTATGAATCTCTCTTCGCCCAGGCCCAGGCCAAAGTCGCTCAAACCGCCGCCCAGCTTGCCAATGCGAACAAGGAGGTGGAGCGCATCGGCCAACTGGTGAAATCGGGCGCGGCAAGCCGCCAGCTCCTCGATCAACTCGAAGCGTCCGTCGCCCAGTTCGCCGCCCAGGAACAAGCCGACATCGCGGCCCGGCAGGCGGCGCAGCTCGATCTCGATTTCACCACGGTCAAGTCCCCCATTTCCGGGAGAACGGGCGTGCGCCTGATCGACCAGGGAAATCTGGTTACCGCCAGCCAGGACGGCGGGCTGGTGGTCGTCAGCCAGTTCCAGCCGATTTCCGTGGCTTTCACGCTGCCGCAGGACAGTCTGCCCGTCATCCGGAAGCGGATGTTAGAAGAGCCGGCGGGTTTGACGGTTCAGGCGCTGACCGATGACGGGCGGGTTCTCGCGGAGGGAAAACTGGCGCTCATCGACAATGAAATCGACGTCAGCTCCGGCACCTTGAAACTCAAGGCCACATTCCCGAACTCCGATCAAGCCCTCTGGCCCGGACAATTCCTCAGCGCCCGCGTGTTGGTGGAAACCCGCAGGCAGGCCGTCGTGGTTCCCACCCAGGTCATCAAGGCCGGGCTCGACGGCCCGTTCGTTTACAGGGTGAAGCCGGACCAGACCGTGGAAGCCCGCAATGTGAAACCCGGTCCGCGGGTGGATGACATTACGGTCATCGAGGACGGTCTCAAGACCGGTGACGAGATCGTCCTGGACGGCCAGAGCAAACTCGAACCCGGCGCGCGCATCGCCATCCAACCTTCGAAACCGTGAGCCTGTCCACACCCTTCATCCGCCGGCCGGTTGCCACCACGCTGCTGACCATCGCCATCTTTCTCGTCGGCGCGGTCACGTTTCCGCTGCTGCCGCTGGCACCGCTGCCGCAGATCGAATTTCCCACGGTGCAGGTGTCCGCCAGCTTGCCCGGAGCGAGTCCGGAAACGATGGCGTCGGCGGTGGCCACTCCGCTGGAAAACAACCTCGCGCTGATCCCCGGCATCACTCAAATGAGTTCCAGCAGCGGCCTGGGCACCACGTCGATCACGATCCAGTTCGAGCTGGATGTGAACATCGACGCCGCGGCCCAACAGGTCCAGTCCGCCATCAATGCCTCGGCCGGAAAGCTGCCCTCCGATCTGCCCAGCCCGCCGACTTATCGAAAAGTCAATCCTGCGGACTCGCCGATCATGCTGCTCAGCGTGCAGTCGGAAGTCATGCCGCTCACGGAACTCAGCGACTACGCGAGCAATGTCATCGCCCAACAGATTTCCCAGCTCAACGGCGTCGCCCAGGTCAACATCATGGGCGAGCAGAAACCCGCCATCCGCGTGCAGGTGGATCCGGCGAAGCTCGCATCCCTCGGCCTGAGCTTGTCGGACGTGAGCGGCGTGATTTCGTCCGCCACCGTCAACACGCCCAAAGGCAGTCTCAACGGTCCGCACCAGAGCCTCTCAATTTACGCGAACGACCAGATCCTTAAAGCGGAGCCCTACAATGATCTGATCCTCGCCTATCGAAACGGCGCGCCGATCCGCATCCGCGATGTCGGTGTCGCGGTCAGCGGACCGGAAGACGTCCGCTCCGCCGCGTGGATCAACAACAAGCGCGGCGTCGGCATCATCATCCGCAAACAGGCGGACGCCAACGTCATCGCGACGGTGGAAGGCATCCGCAACCTGCTGCCGTCGTTGCGGGCCGCGATGCCGCCCGCGATCAAGGTTGACGTTCTGAGCGACCGCATGCGGACGATCCGCGCGTCGGTCGCGGAAGTGGAGTTTCATTTGGTCCTGACGATGGCCCTGGTCACGCTGGTGGTGTTCCTGTTCTTGCGGAACATCCGCGCCACGCTCATCGCCGGGGCCGTGGTGCCGATTTCCATCGTCGGCACCTTCGCCGTGATGCAGTTGCTCGGCTACAGTCTCAACAACCTCTCGCTGATGGCCCTCACCATTTCCGTCGGCTTCGTGATCGATGACGCGATCGTGATGCTGGAGAACATCTACCGTTACGTCGAGGAAGGCATGAAACCGCTGGATGCGGCCTTGAAAGGTGCCGGCGAAATCGGATTCACCATTTTATCTATCAGTCTTTCGTTAGTCGCGGTGTTCATCCCGATCCTGCTCATGGGTGGAATCGTCGGCCGGCTTTTCCGCGAGTTCGCCGTCACGGTCACCGTCACGGTGCTGATGTCCGGTTTTGTATCACTGACCTTCGTGCCGATGATGTGCTCGAAGTTCCTAAAACCCCACGGCCAGCCCGAGGGATCGCTGCGCCAGAAGGCGGACAAATGGCTGGAGGGTTTTTTCCAGGCCATCGAGAACGGTTACGAACGGATGCTTGGCGTCGTGCTGCGCCACCGCAGGCTGACCCTGTTCTCGCTGTTTCTAACCGTAGCCGCGACCGGAGTCGTCTTCGTGAAAATGCCCAAAGGCTTCTTTCCCCAACAGGACACCGGATTCATGAACGCCACGCTCGAAGCCGCCGCGGACATTTCCTTCGAAGCGATGTCGGAGAAAATGCTGCGGATCGGCGAGATCATCGCCAGAGAACCCGGCGTGCTCTCCTTCCAATACAACCTCAGCGCCGGCCGCGGTTCGTCCAGTCTCAACAACGGCCGCTACTACATCACCTTGAAGGAACGCGCCGACCGCGACGGCATCCAGGATATTGTCGCCCGCCTGCGGAAAAGCACCGGGACCATACCCGGAGCCACAATGTTCTTCCAAGCCCAGCAGGACATCAACGTCGGCGGTGTCGTTTCCAAAACCCAGTTTCAATACACCTTGCGTGATGCCGATGCGGACGAACTCAATTTCTGGGCGCCCCGCATTCTCGAAAAACTCAGGGAATTGCCGATGCTGCGCGACCTCAACTCCGACCAGCAGTCCTCCGCGCCCGCGCTCAGTGTCGAGATCGACCGGCAGGCTGCCTCGCGCTTCGGCATCCAGACGTCCGCCATCACATCGCTTTTATACAACTCCTTCGGCCAGCGGCAGGTCACCCAGTTCTACACGCAGGTGAGCCAATACAAGATCATCATCGAGGTTCCGCCGGAAATGCAGACCGATCCCTCCGTGTTCGGCAGAATGTTCATCAAATCCCCGCTGACAAACGCGCAGGTTCCGCTATCCTCGCTGTTGAAATTCGACACCGCGAGCACCAAGTCCCTGTCGGTAAACCACCTCGGCCAGTATCCGTCCGTCACGATTTCATTCAACCTCGCCCCCGGCATCGCGCTCGGAGACGCGGTGGTGGCCATCAGGGAAGCCGAGGCGGAAATGGGCCTGCCCACGACCCTGACCGGCAGCTTCCAGGGCACGGCACGGGCGTTCCAGGACTCATTGAAATCGCAGCCCTACCTGATCGCCGCGGCCATCATCGCGATCTATATCATTCTCGGCATGCTATATGAAAGCTTCATTCATCCTCTAACGATTCTATCGACATTGCCCTCCGCCGGACTCGGCGCCCTGCTGACCTTGTGGGCCTTCGGCCACGATGTCGGAGTCATGGCCATCATCGGCATCCTGCTGCTGATGGGCATCGTGAAAAAGAACGCCATCATGATGATCGACTTCGCCATCGAGGCCGAGCGCGAACGCGGGCTGCCGCCGGAAAAGGCCATTTTCGAAGCCTGCATCAAGCGTTTCCGCCCCATCACCATGACCACCATCGCCGCCATGCTCGGCGGAATCCCGCTCGCGCTCGGTCACGGCGACGGTTCGGAGCTCCGCCAGCCGCTCGGCTACGCCATCGTCGGCGGCCTGATTCTGAGCCAGGCGCTCACGCTGTTCACTACCCCGGTCGTTTATCTATACTTCGACGGCATCACGCAACGCCTCAAACAGAAGCGAGCCCGCGCGCGCCAGGCCAAGGCTTGAACCGCTGGCTTTACGGAAGATTTCCGGGGGTGTTTGTTCCGCATGTGGTGCCGGGGAGCGGAATTGAAGGTGGTGGCTCCGGCTCTTTCCGGCGGCGGGTCCGTTTTTCGGAAAGGGCGGCAACGGCGAACATGGCGCTGACGATGATGACGGGACCCATGAACAGGCCGAGGCGGGT
>CAYXZE010000042.1:2055-12965 GCA_964469395.1 uncultured Luteolibacter sp. | reverse complement strand
CGTAGCCGCCGCCCCACAGGTAGTGGAAGGCGTTGTCCACGGCGATCTGGGCGATGCCGTATTGGTCGGCAAGCCCGATCGCGCGCTCGATGGCACGATAGGCGACGGATTGGCCAAGCTTCTTGTTGGCATTCCAGCGCTCGGAGGCGGGGAAACGCGAGGGCAGGACCTCGATTTCCGCGCCGGGAGTGCAGCCGCCGGCGGCCGAACCGAACAGGTGGTCGAGATGCAGGGCTTTGAGCGCGTGGTGGGTGCGGATGCCATGGCGGGCGGCCTCGGCGGCAAGTCTAGCACCTTCAGCGGATTCTTCCGGAGTGTAGCCCCGCGCCTGATAGGCGAGGGAAACAAGGGTATCGTGATCGTGGCGGGGAATGACGAGGAATTCGGACATGAGTTTGTGGTTGCGTGGGACTCGCCGATGATGCCGGGAACGCGCTTCATGTCGAGCCGATGGGATCTCCAAATTCCGCACAATCGGGTTAATGGAATAAGGGCCGGTGCGACTGGGAAAACGCTTGGTTGGAAGCGTTTTCCGGTCACACCGGCCAGTTGTCCTGCGGGGAGTGGAATGGATGATGGCTCGCTGGATTCAGCGGTCCAGAATCGAGTTCCAGTGCTCCAGATTGTCCTTTTGCGACTCGAACAGCGCGGTGGTGTCCTCGTGGATGTCGATGGAGGTGATCTTGTCGCCCTTGGCGATCCTGTTCACGACGTCCTGCCCCGTGATGACTTCGCCGAAGACCGCGTGTTTGCCGTCGAGGTGCGGGGTCGGCAGGTGGGTGATGAAGAACTGGCTGCCGTTGGTGTTAGGGCCGGCGTTGGCCATCGAAAAGATGCCGGCCTTGTCGTGCTTGAGCGAGCGGTCGATCTCGTCGGCGAACTTGTAGCCCGGGCCGCCGGAGCCGGTGCCGGTCGGGTCGCCGCCCTGGATCATGAAGTTGGCGATGACGCGGTGGAAGCTGATGCCGTCGTAGTAACCGCGCTTGGCGAGGTTCAGGAAATTGGCGGACGTGACCGGGACCTGGGAGGCGAAGAGCCGGGCGTTGATGTCGCCAGCGGTGGTGTGGAGTGTGATTTTGATGTCAGACATGGCGGCCACCAAACACCGATTCCGCGGTTCTGGCAACTCCTACCCGCTACGGGGCGTGGCTGATGACCCAGGCGTATTCTCCGGCGATCTGTTCTTCGACCGGGCGCTGGAGTTCTTCCGGCAGGACGCCCCAGGTGTAGGTTTCGATTTCGTAGTGCCCGCAGGCCTCCGGGTGGTCCTTGCGCCAGGCGAGCACCGCGCGGGTTTCGTTGCGCGTGGAGCGCAAGGGCGGGGCGGGTTCCGCATCGAGCGGAATGTGGAAGTGGACTCTCATTTCCTCGAAATCGGCCGGATCGGCGGTTCCGTTTTCGAGCGCGGTGAAGAACAGGGGCAGATCGGCGAATCGCGAGATTCCACCGTCGGTCCGCCGCAGCAGGGTTTGGTGGAAATAGATCGGCTCGTCGAACGCGCGGATGGCCGCGAGTGCCTCGGGATCGCGCGGATCGAGTGCCAGCGCGCTGGAAAGGTGGATTTTGGAAATGCGGATGCCAGCGGCGACCAGCGCGTCTAACGATGCCCGCGCGGTGTCGTATTCCAGCGCGAAGTGGCAGGCGTCGTAGTTCACGCCGATCCGGCGGCGGAGGATTTCCCGATCCGGCGCCGTCTCTAACAGTCTCGCGAAAAACGCGAGTGTTTCCGCGGTGTTTTCAAAATGGCCGAGCGGTTCCGGTTCGAGTCCGAGGTGGAAGTCGTGGCCGGTTTCCGCGGACAGCGCGTCGAGCCAGGCCGAGAATTCGATCAGTTGGCGGAGAATCCGCGCTTCATCCGCATGGAAGGTTTTGTGCGATCCCGGCAGGGTGGAAACGGAAGCCGCCGTTCCGGGCCGGGCAATGGTTGCGAGAATCCGGAAAAGATCCTTCGTGTAGTCGAGCCGCGCGCGCTCCGTCCAATCCGGTTTGAATACTTGTTCTTTCACCCGCGTGCCGTGGAAGCTGCCGTAGGGGAAGCCGTTGATCGTGAAAACGTAGGTGTTCGTTTCCGCCAGCCACTGTTTGAGTTCTGTTAATCCTTCTTCGTCTAACAATTCACGCGCGGCCACGGCGGAAAGGCGGAGTCCGATCGCGAACGGCTCATCCGCGCCCAGCGTGCCGTGCTCACGCAGGCGATCCCGAACCGCCAGGACATGCGTTTTCATGACCGTAAACGTCTCCGCCCAGGTTTCCGCCGGGTGGATGTTCGTGCAGTAGGAGAGGTGGGAGGTGTGGAATTTCATGCGGGCGGGTTGTTTTTTGCGGAAGTGTTTCCGAGGAACTCATCCCACAAACCTCGGTGACTGGCTGAGGAACCTGCGCGGGTTTTGATAGACGATGCGCTCGATGGCTTCCGAGGTGTGTTTGCGGCGTTTCATTTCCAGCGCGCACTTCGGCACGGCCAGCGGATCCGAGTGGCCCCAGTCGCAGGCGGAGTTCATCCACAGCCGCTCCATGCCGTAGATTTCCAGCATGTCGATCGCCCGGTTCGGCGAGCATTTGCTTTCCGGATAGAGCGTCATGCCGGCCCAGTAACCGGCGTCGAGCACGTGGGAAATGGTGTGCTCCTCGACGTGGTCGATGATGATTTTTCCGCGATCCAGTTTCGAGAACGAGGCCAGTGAATCGAGGATCAACCGCGTGCCTTTGAGTTTGTCCTCGAGGTGCGGGGTGTGGATTAAAATCGGCAGATCGCGGTCGAGCGCGAGCTGTACGTGGGCTTCGAAAATTTCCAGTTCGTTGCGGGTGTTCTTGTTCAGCCCGATTTCACCGATCCCCAACACCGTCGGGCAGTCGAGGAACTGCGGGATGAGGCTCATGACCTCGCGGGCGAATCCGGGATCGTCGGCTTCCTTCGGGTTGATGCACAGCCATGAGTAATGCCTGATGCCGTATTTCGCCGCGCGCTTGGGCTCATACTCGGTGAGCTGGCGGAAGTAGTCGTAAAAGCCGTCCGCCGACGAGCGGTCGAAGCCGGCCCAGAACGCGGGTTCGCAAAGCGCCTCGCAACCGGCGAGCGCGAGTTTTTCATAGTCGTCGGTCGTCCGGCTGACCATGTGGGCGTGGGGCTCGATGTATTTCACGGGAAAGTTTGCTGGTTTTCAGTGTTCAGTTTTCAGGAAGAGGAGCACCGGAGGCTCCTTGGAAGGGGGCTCGGTCGGGGATTTCCTGGCTGTGGTCGGAGAAGGATTCCAAGACGGCGCGGGCGCGGTCGGGGCGGTCTGAGAGCAGGATGGGCAGCGCGTTTTTCAAGGCGGTGAACCGGTAATCCTCCCCGCCTTCGTGGCGGTCGATCCGGTCGAGAAACGCGGCGAGATCGATGAGTTTGTGGCGCGCATCGATGAATTGTAGGTCAAGGAGTTCCTTCTTGCTCGGCATGAGGAAAGTTTAATCAGGGATTTTCAAATTCCCACCCAAGAATGAGCGGATTTTTTCCGCTTGAGGGAGGCGTCCCGCTGCCGGTTTGTTAGCGCGCCGGTCTTTTCACGGGCGTTCCATCATCGGCTCGATGCCGCGGTGGCTTCGGACACGGATCGGCTCACATCGATCCCGAGCAGGCAGACGTCGTCATCGAAGCGCTGACCTTCGGAAAAGGCGAGGACGCTGGAGAGGACGCCGTCGAGCAGGGTTTCCAGCGACTCGCTGGAATTGGAGTCGATGATTTCCTTCAGGCGGTTTTCGAAAAACGGCTCGCCGCTTTGGTTTTCAGCTTCGATGACGCCATCGGTGAAGAGGATGATCCGATCGATTTCGGAGAGCATGAGTTCGTTGGTCGGATAGACGGCGTTTTTGATCAGGCCGAGTCCGGGACCTTTTTCCGCGCGGTTCATGGCGATCTGGCGGACGCCGTTGTGGCCGGAGATGATCGGTCCGGGGTGGCCGGCGCATGAGTATTTGAAGGTGTCGCCGGAAAGGTCGATGACGCCGTAGAAGGCGGTGGCGAACATGGAGGTGCCGGCGCGGGCGAGGATGGCGGCAAGTCCGTCATTGAGGCCGTGGAGGAACAGTCCGGGCTCGGTGGCCTGGGCCCGCTGCTTTTCCAACAGTCCGCGGAGCATGGCGACAATGAGCGCGGCGCGCACGCCATGGCCCATGACGTCGCAAATCAGGACGCCGTAGCAATCGTCGCTGATTTTCACGACTTCGAAAAAGTCCCCGGCCAGGCCTGAAATGGGAATGTAACGCGCGCCGAAGCTGATGTGGCGGTGATGGGCGGAAGTGGCGGCCGGGAATCCCTCACCGGCGAGGGCCTGCTGGATTTCGCGGGCGAGGTGGAGTTCTTCCTCGTATGCCTGGTTCTTGAGTTGGAGCTGGTGGGCGAGGTTGGTGGCTTCGAGTTGGGCGGTGACGAGTTTGGTGACATCGTTGGAGACGCCGAAGGTGCCTTTGATCCGCCCGTGGCTGTCCCGCCACGGGAATTTGGATGTCACCACCCAGGTTTCCTCTCCCTTGTGCCAGGTTTCCTGCTCAAGCTGGTCGATGATGGCCTCCCCGGTGCGGATGATTTGTTTCTCGTCGTCTTCGGCGGGTTGCCAGTGGTCGGGCTCGAAGAAATCCCGGTCATGTTTGCCGGTGAGTTCCCTGCCGGTGGACAGGCCGAACCATTCGGCCATGCGCTGGTTGGCCATGGTGAATTTGGATTCCAGATCCTTGAAATAGATTTGCAGGGGGACGTGGTCGATCAACTGCCGGAGCTGGAAGCGTTCTTCCTCAAGCAGTGTTTCGGCGGTTTTGCGGCGGCTGATGTCGATCATGGAGCCGGCGATGCGCAGCGCCTTGCCCTCGCGGCAGCGGACGACGCAGCCGCGGATTCTCAACCAGCGCCAATGGCCGCCGCCGGTGCGGACGCGGGCGTCCACCGCGAGCGTTTCGGGACCGCCATCGAGCAGGGCGTTTGCGGCGGCGCGTCTGAAAGCCTCGCGTTCCTCCTCGTGGATGCTCTCGTGGGGCGCGAGAAATAAATTGGGCGCGTGTTCCCTGCCGCACTCCAGAAATTCCAGGATCCGGCGCGAGTAGTAGATTTCCTTCTGATCGGTCCGCCAATCCCAGATTCCCTCGTTAGACGCCTGCAAAGCGAGTTCAAGTCGTTCCAGCTTCACTCTGCTGCGTTCCCGGGAAATCTCTGGGTCTTCACTCATGCGGATTAGAGGTTGGGCGCTTCCATCCCGGATCGCAACCGCATTTCACCGGGAAAGGGGGGCATGTGGATTTCTCATGAAATCGCTCAGGCGTGGACGGGCACCTTGCCTCCGTCGAGGCCGGCACTCGATTTTTGGTCGGGTTGAAGTTTAATTCAGCAATCCGGCGAAGGCCTTGCGTCCGGCCCACAGCAGATAGGCGGCGAGCGATCCTATGATTGAGAGAGTGACGAGAGTTCCTGCCTGGGCGAGATCTCTGGCGATGAAGATGTGGAAGGCGGCGATATTGACGATGACCGGGCCGAGAAAGAGCAGTCCGATGTTCCGGGTGCGGGGGATGGCGACCAGGATGCCGCCTAGCAGCTCGCAGGTCTTGACGAGGTTCATGTAACCGGTGGGGATCATGGCCGCGAAGAAATGGGCCGCGGCCGATCCTTCCGGTGGCGGCGCCTGATCGGGCATGAGCTTGAAGAAATACATGAGCGAGAAGGAGATGAAGGCGAGGCCGAGCAGGCCTCCCGCGATGTTAGGGATGTGTTTCATGGATTTGTTTTGTGGAGATCGTTGACCTGCCCGGACACGACTGCCGGGGCGATGGAGGTTTTCTTGTGCATGGGAAAAGGAAAAGGGAAAACCGGTGGCTTTCTGGGACTGTCGAACAGCTTTCGCGGGATGTCAGCGAAATTTCACCTCCAGCCGGGAATCGAGCGCCGCCCCGGACGTTTTCTTGCCGCTCGTGAATTCCATTTCAAGCTTGCAAGGTCGGGCTGCCGCAATCATGACTCTGACGAATTTTAGTATTCGTTTAGCTCCTTATGATCCGTCGCAATCCGCCTCCACGCAGTGGCCCCCTCCGAAGCACCGCGTTTCTCTTCGCCCTCATCGCACTCCAGCCGGCTTCCGCCCATGCGTCTTTCCTTCATGGCGAGGCGCTGGACAATGTCGCCGACGTCTTGTCCTGGATCGTGCTGGTGCTCGTTCCGGTCGTCGGCATCACCGTCTTCTGGCTGCTTCACATCCTGCCGGAAAAAATCGCCGAGAAAAAAAGGCATCCGCAGACCAAGGCGATCCAGTGCCTGTGCCTGCTCTCCCTGTTTTTCGGCGGGCTGTTATGGCCGATCGCCTGGCTCTGGGCCTACACCAAGCCGGTCCTGCACAAGCTCGCTTACGGCACCGATGTGGATGACTCCCACGGCCATCCGAGCCAGGAGGAAACCGAACTCCAGACCCTCCGCGCCCGTGTCGCCGAGCTCGAATCCAACATCAAAACTTCAGGAAACCACGCGTAATGGACATTCTTCTTCTCGGAATCTATTCCTTCTTTGTCTGGCTGATTTTCATCAAGTTCAAGTGGCTGCCCTGGACCATCGTCAGCCAGGTGATCGTCATCACGATCCCGATCATCGCCCTGACGATCCTCATCCTGCTGCTGAACATTTTCGCCCCGTCAACCGCGGATGTGCGGACGATGAACTACGTGGTCCCGATCGTGCCCCGCGTGACCGGGCAGGTGACGGAAGTCCCCGTGGAGCCGAATCGTCCGATCAAGAAGGGCGATGTGCTGTTCAAGCTCGATCCGGTTCCCTTCGAACTCGCCGTGAAAATGGCGGAGGCGAATCTGGAGGGGTATAAGGTGGCGCTCGTCACGGCTGAAGCCACCCAGCGCGGAATGGAGTTCGAGCTCAAGCACGCCCAGGCGAGCAAGGCCGCGCTTCACAGCCAGATGGTTCTCGCCAAAAAGCGCGTGGATCAATTCACCCAACTCGCCGGTTCCGGAGCGGGCAGGGGAGCGGATCTTGAAAAAGCACAGGCGGATCTGGCCACGCTCGAAAGCGAGATCGCCGGTGCCGATGCCAAGGAGTCCGAGGTGAAACAAAAACTTTCCGCACTCACATCGGCCGGAGAAATCGACTTGGTCGCCCAGGCCAAGGCCAAGATCGCCCAGGGCGAGGCGGATCTCGCCAATGCGAAATACGAGCTCGAAGGCACCGTTCATCTCGCGCCGGCCGACGGCCGGGTGGCGAACCTCGCGCTGCGCCCCGGCGTGCGGGCGACCCAGTTCGCGACCATGCCGGTGATGAGTTTCATTGAAGACAAAGACCAGTGGGTGGTCGGGTTTTTCCGCCAGAACGAACTGCGCAACGTGGAACCCGGCAACGATGCGGAAATTTTCCTGAAAACCCATCCGGGAAAGATCATCAAGTGCAAGGTGGACTCCATCCTGTGGGCCACCGCCCAAGGCCAGATGCCGATCAGCGGCAACCTGCCCAACACCCAGGCCACGGGCGCGCCCGACCAACGAATCGCCGTGCGCCTGCTCGTGGAACCCAAGGATCGCGATCTGTTCCTCGCCGCCGGTGCCCGCGGCCAGGGGGCGATCTTCACCAACCACGGCACGGCCATCCACATCCTGCGAAAGGTTTTCCTGCGCGTCTCCACCAAGATGGATTGGTTCGTCTTCAAACTCCACTGAGGTCCTCCGTTCATGAGAAAAATCATTCTAACCGGCACTACCGCCTGCCTCGCCCTTGCCGCCTGCAAGATCCCGACGCCGCCTCAGGGGGGCGACATTCTCAGCGAGGGAGCCCGTTCGAAAATCCCCGCGGGATGGTCCGGCAGCCATGCGCGCGGCTCCGTCGTGCCGAACTGGATCGCCTCCTTCAATGACCCGGAGCTGACCCGCCTCGTCGCGGACGCGGTTGCCAGGAATCCCGATCTCGCCGTCGCCGCCGCCAAGGTGGAGGCCTCCCGCGCCGCCGTCAGAGTGGCCGCCGGATCGCTCTATCCGCGCGCCGGCATCAAGGGGATGGGCGAGCGCCAGGGCCGCGAGGTCTTTGAGCGCAGCGGTCTCAACGTGGACCCGCCGGACCTCGGAAACATCGGCGTGGATAACAGCGGCGGCTCCGCCGATACCAACACCTCCGACGATTCATCCGGGCGCTGGGTCACCGGCATCGGCATCGGCGCTTCGTGGGAGGCCGATGTCTGGGGCCGCGTGCGCTCCAAGAAGGCCGCCGCGGAAGCGGACAGCGCCGCGCTGGAGGCGGACTATCAGTATGCCCGCCAGTCGCTCGCCGCCGCCGTGGCGCGGGCTTATTTCTCCACCATCGAGGCCTCCCAACAGGCCGCGAACGCCCGGGAAACACTCGGACTTTACGACGAATACCTGAATCTAACCGGAGAACGCAAGGAGCAGGGACACGCGAGCGATTTCGAAATCGCCCAGATCAAGTCCCGCACCGCCGGCGCGCGGGACGCCATCCACACCGCCGAGGCGGCGCGGGCGAAATCCATCCGCGCCATCGAGGTGATCACCAGCCACTATCCGGCCGGAAATCTGACAACCCGCACGACCTTTCCCGGCCAGCCGAAAACCGTGCCCGCCGGAATGCCGGCACAGATTCTGGAGCGCCGTCCGGACCTCATCGCCGCGGAACGCCGTTTCGCCGCGGCATTCCACCGCGTGAATGAAGCCCGCACCGCCCGCCTGCCGCGTTTCGCGATCAGCGCCGCGAACGGGCTCGCATCCTCGCAATTGGATGGCGTGGGCACGATCGGAGCCGTGAACTGGAGTCTCGCCGCGGGCATCACGCAGCCGATCTTTTTCGGCGGCGAGCTCAAGGCCGCGCAGGACATCCGCACCGCCGAGCAAAAGGCCGCCGCCTTTGCCTACACCGGCACCGCCCTCCGCGCCTTCGAGGACGTGGAAGACGCGCTCGCCAGTGAATACTATCTCCGCCTGCGCGAAGAGGCTCTGACAGAAATGGTCGGGGAAAGCGGCACCGCGGCGAAGTTGGGCCGCGAGCAACTCAACCAGGGACAGGCCGACATGTTCGTCATCCTGAGACTCGTCGCGGAAAACCTGGCCGCGAAAACCCAGCTCACCCAGATCCGCGCATCCCGCCTCCGCGAGCGGGTCAACCTGCATCTCGCCCTTGGCGGCGATTTTAAAGGAACTGGCATGTCGTCGAAATAGCAGTATCGTCCTTCTCCGTTCATTCGCAAAAAAACAAACAGAACCCGCATCAAGTCCATGAAGATCAAGTCCACATTTGTTTCCGTCGTCGCACTTGCCGGTGCGGCCTTCGCCCAGACTTCCGAGAGCGTATCCCCTGAAAAGGCGGCGGTGCTCGAGCTGGATCGCGCGTATGAATCCGCCTTCGCCAAGGGTGACGCCACCGCGCTGGCCGCCTTTTTCGCCGAGGACGCGGAACAAACCACCGAGGACGGCACCTTGCTGCGAGGGCGGGAGGAAATCGAGAAGGCCATCCGCGCCGGATTGAAGGCGAACCAAGGAGCCAAGCTCGCCATTTCACTCGATTCCGTGCGCCTGCTGGCCCCGGAAGTCGCCATCGAAAAAGGCACGTCCACGGTGACGGCCAAGACCGGTGAAACCAGTTCGTCGCTTTTCACCGCCGTCTATGTGAAAAAGGACGGCAAATGGAAGATCAGCCAGCTCACGGAAACGGCGCTGCCTGCCGCCACCCCGCGCGAACAACTCGCGGAACTGGAATGGCTCGTCGGCGCGTGGTCAGAAAAAGACGGAGACACGACCATCGACAGCAAGGTGAACTGGGCGCGCGGCGGCAATTTCCTGACCCGCGACATGACCGTGAAACGGGGCGATGAAACCACGCTGGAAGGCTGGCAGATCATCGGTTGGGACGCGGCCCAGGGGCGCATCCGCTCGTGGACCTTCGATTCCGAAGGCGCCTTTTCCGAAGGCGTGTGGACTCGCAGCGGCAATAGCTGGCTGGTCCGCGACAACGGCGTCCTGCCGGATGGCAGCCGCACCACCTCGGATCAAACGATCTCGAAATCCAGTGCCGAGAAATTCACCTGGGAGGCTTACAACCGGACTCTCAACGGCGATCTCCAGCCAAGCATCGGTCGCTTTGAAATCAACCGCGTGAAAGGAAACTAACATCATGCACTCCAAATCATCTTATTGGTTCGCCGCAGCGCTGGCGCTGGTGGTGTTTTTTGACAGCTCCGAGGCATTCGCCCGTGGCGGTGGTGGCCGCGGAGGCGGTGGTGGTGGCGGTCGTTCAGGAGGCGGCGGCGGCGCGCGCTCGGGTGGCGGCAGCATGTCACGGCCAGCCTCACGTCCCGCATCCCGTCCCGCGCCGGCCCAGCGTCCCGCCTCCCGGCCCGCACCGGCCCAGCGTCCCGCACCGGCCCAGCGTCCCGCACAATCTCCGGCCTCCCGCCCCTCGGGCGGCAGCGCCTCCCGTCCGGCGCAACAACCCTCCGGCGGTGCCTCCAAGCCCGGCGCAGGCCGCGTGCCTTCGGCTCCTTCAAGCCGACCCGCAGGCGGTGGTGACCGGATTTCGGGCGGCGGCAGCGCTTCCCAACTGCCTTCCGGAAATCGTCCTGACGGAGTAAACCGTCCTTCACAATTACCAGCTGGTGGTGGCTCGCGTCCGGGCGGTGGTTCCGCAGACCGTCCCTCGCAACGTCCCGGTGGCGGTGTCGCGGATCGTCCCGGTGGCGGCAATGCCGCCGGCAGCCGTCCCGGCGATCGTCCGGGAGCCGGAGCCGGGCAGCGTCCGAGCAAGGGAGATGTCGGTAATTTCCTTGGAGTTGCCGGTGGTGTCGCCGGCGGCGCGGCCATCGGTTCCCAGCTTCCCGCACGTGGCGAGCGCCCCGGCATGGGTGAGCGTCCCGGCATGGGCGAGCGTCCCGGCATGGGCGAGCGCCCCGAGCGCCCGC
>CAYXZE010000042.1:0-1955 GCA_964469395.1 uncultured Luteolibacter sp. | reverse complement strand
GAGCGTCCCGGCATGGGCGAGCGTCCCGGCATGGGCGAGCGCCCCGAGCGCCCGCAAGAGCGTTCCGACTGGAGCGAGCGCTCGCAAAACCGCAATGAGCAATGGCAGGAGCGCGTCAATACCCGCAACGACGCTTGGAACGAACGCTCCGAGAAGCGCGAGGGAGCGCGCAACGATTTCGAACAAAATCGTGAAGAGCGCTGGGACAAGCTGGAAAGCGGCCGCGAGGATCGTCAGGACTGGCGCGACCAGAATCGCGAGGACTGGCAGGGACATCGCGAGGACATGTGGGAATACCGCGGCGACCGCGCCGAGGAAATCTGGGATGACGCCCGCGACTTCTACGACGACTGCTTCGACGACCATTGGTGGGGTTCCTGCGGTTGGGGACACCACTATCCCGGCATCGGCCACTATCCCGTGAATCCCTGGTGGTGGTGGCGGCCAGTCGGCTGGGCCGCGGTCACCGGCTTTGTCGCCGCGGTCACCCCCGATCCCATTTACATCGATCACGGCATGACCGTCATTTACGAGGGTGAAACCGTCTATGTGGACGGTGAGCCGAAGCCTGCCGCAGAATTCTCGCAGCCCATCGTGAACCTGGCGGTGAATGTCGAGCAGCCGCCGCCACCCATGCCGCCCGAAGCGGGCAAGCCCGCCGAGTGGCTGCCGCTTGGTGTCTTCGCCCTGGCGCAGGAGGAAAAAGGCGATCCCGTCATGTTCTTCCAGCTTTCCGTGAACCGCGAGGGCCTCATCACCGGAGCCTATCAGAGCACGCTCACGGATGACAAACGCCCCGTCGCCGGCCAGGTGGACAAGGCCAGCCAGCAAGCCGCATGGCGCATCGGAGAAAACAAGGAAATCATCTTCACCACGGCTCTCGCCAACCTGACTCAGGATGTTTCCACGATCGCGATTCACTTCGGTGAAGCCCGCACACAGACCTGGCTGCTCGTCCGCATGCCGGAACCCGCGCCAGCCGGTGAAGAGCAAAAGCTGCCGGAAGCACCCAAGTCCCCGCCACCGCTGACCAAGATCGCGAAATGATAACCGGGGAGGACATCGGACCCCGATCATCGGAATAAGGAAGAGCGGAACCTTCCCGGAGGCGATTGGCGCTCGCCTCCATTCCTCCTCCGATGCTCGGAGTTTCTTTGGTCCCCGGTCAGGCGTAGAAGACTTCGACGCTCAACAAGAAACATGTATCGGACCCGATTGACAAAGCCCTTCACGGAGCGCGACCCCGACGGTGTCAAAATTTACACCATTTCCGCGGACGGAAGTGAAGTGGACGCGGATTTGTTCCGGCCCCGACTGGAAGAAGTCAAAGCCCAAAGAGAACTGGACTGGTCTGCCACACCGAGCTTCGCCATTTTTCATCGTGGATCAAGCGCCCTGTATTTGGTCGTGGCTTGGTGGCGGAATCAGAATGAGTTGTTTACGTCAGTGTCGGTAAGGGAAGGGGATACATGGATCGAAGACCCTGAAAAATACTCGTTCTGCCTGTGGGATCTGGAGGTGTTTTGGCACGAAAGAAACAGTTTCGTCACGCACATGTATTCCGGCATTCCGGATTTGGACGGCTATCGGCAGGATTTGAAACCGCCTAACAACTGATTCCTTCAGGCCACCGGGATTTTGGTCCGCACCTTGGCCGCGAGTTCGTGAAATGCGGCGGAAATCTTGCTGGCTGACGGTGAAACCAGCGCGATGGGCGCACCGTTGTCGCCGCGCTCGCGGGTCTCGATGTCGATTGGGATCTGGCCCAGCAGCGGGACGTTCATGTCCTCCGCCTCGCGGACGCCGCCTTCCTTGCCGAAGATGTAATATTTCTTTCCGTCATCGCCCTCGAACCACGCCATGTTTTCCACCAGTCCGAGGATCGGCACGTTGACCTTGGCGAACATCGAGACCGCCTTGCGCGCGTCGATCAAGGCGACTTCCTGCGGGGTGGT
>CAYXZE010000041.1:0-13048 GCA_964469395.1 uncultured Luteolibacter sp. | reverse complement strand
GATTTCCTCGATGACCTGGCGCTGCTGGTTGACCTTGATCGGATAGACGCCGCGGTATTCGCCGCGGTATTTGGAATCCTTGATCGCCTTGCGGAAGGACTCGTTGATTTCCGCGATGCGGGAATGGAGCAGATCGCGGAAACGAAGGAGCACGGGCAGGTGGGTGCCGCGGTCGCGGAGGCCGTCGATGACTTCGAAGAGCGAGACCTCGGCCTGCGCCTTGTCGTCTTCGAGACGGACGGTGACGTGGCCGTCCTTGTTCACGCCGAAGAAGCCGTGCCCCCAGGTTTCGACACCGTAGAGCTCGGAGGATTTTTCGGGCGACCAGGCTTTTTCGGTTTTGCGCTTGGCGGGCTTCGCGGAGGTGGCGGCAGGAGGCGGTGTCATGGAGAGAAAAGAGAGGGGGATGGTGAAAATCGGTTAGCGGGCGGGAGCTTTCCAGGCGGGATGCTCGGTCTTGAGCTGCTGGCGGTATTTTTCCGCCTCGGCGGCCTTGCCCTGCTCTTCAAGGACGCGGATGTATTTCCAGATCGCGAGCGGCTTGAGGTCCGCGTCTTCGTGGAACTGGATGACGTTGAGGTAATCCGCGGCGGCGGGGCCGAGATCCTTGGCGAGGAAACCCAGATCCCCGGAAAGAATCCGCAAGCCCGCGCTGGTGCGGCCTTGGGGACGGAGGGCGGCGGCCTCATCGGCGGCGGCGCGCGCCTCCGCCGGTTTCCCTAACACCAACAACGCGCGCCCGCGATCCAGCAGGCCGTCCGCTTTCCAGCCGGAATTGTCCTCGACGGCGAGGACGTTGTTCACCGCCTCAAGCGCACCGGCGGCATCACCGGTTTCCAAACGGGCCTTGGCGAGGTAGCGCCAGACTTCCTTGGCGGTTTCACGCGGTTCCTCGGGATTCGCGACGAGCGCCAGGGATTTCGCGGCGGCGGTGAAATCACCGGCATTGTAAGACTGCATGCCGGACCACTGGATGGCCTGGCGCGGGATGTCGCCATCGTATTTCCCGGCGATGGCGAGATCGATTTCCACAGCGAGTTTCTGCGGATCCTGGGAGGCGAAATAGCCGAGAGACAACAGCAGCCCGGCATGTTTGCGGTAGGCGTCAGGGCGCAGGCTGCGGGCTTTTTCCAGATAGCTGATGGCGTCTTTGGCTCCATTCGTCTTCACCAGCCCCCAGCCGATCCAATAATTCGCCTCGGCCTGGAGGCTGTCGCTGAGGTTTTTGACGTTTTTCAACAATCCCTGATAGCGGACGATCATGTCCGGAATGTTGTTCTCGGCGCGGCGCATGCGGGCGGACTCGAGCCAGGCAAACGACGCCAAATCAGCAGGGGTGCCGGAAGCCGCCGTAAGGCGGTCAAAATCGGCGATTGCCTTGGCGGGCTCGGCGCTTTCGGCGTAGGCCTTGGCGCGCTTGGCGAGGGCGGACGGGACGCGGGGGTCGGCCGGGTATTTGGCGATGAACTCGCCGAGCGAGCGGATCGCGCCCTGGGCGTCTCCCGCTTCGGAAAAGCACCAGCCGCGCTGATAGAGAAGGCCGGGACGGTTTTTCTCGCTGACGATACCTGCGTTGATCTCGCTGTAAATCTTGGCGGCGGCGGCGGTTTCCTTGTTCGAAAACAAAGTCTCCGCCTTCATCATCAGGGCGGTGTGGATGCGGGGATCCGCCGGGCGCGACTTGCGGTAAAGCTGTAGAAACGCGTCAACCTGTTCCGGCAGGTGGCGGCCTTCGACTTGGAAAAAACACAGCAGCCGGTAATAGGAGGCGTGGAAGGCGAGGTCCGTTTCCGGCCGCACCAGTTTCTCGACATCCCGGAAAAGCTGGAGCGCTTCGTTCGGCTGTTTGAGCCGCATGTAGGCGCGACCGACGATCATCAGGCGGTTGGCCTCCTTTTCGCCCGTGGATTTCAGCGTGCCGCGGCGGAACACCTCGATGACTTCGCGGTATTGTTTTTTCGCGAACAAATTGCTCATCAGCGCGGTCTGCGCGTCCGGGCGGAAGTCCTCCATGTCGGCACCGCTCAGGACCATCTGGAGGTATTTTTCAGCCAGTTCGGCCTGGCCGAGCTTGGTGGCGGTGAGCGAGGCGTGAAGCGCGGCCTCGCCCCGGATTTTGGCGGGAGCCTCCGAGGCGGCGACCTCCCCGAACCGGGCGAGCGCCTCCTGGAGCTTGCCGGAGTTCAGCGAAAGATGGCCGAGCGCGACTTTCGCCTGCGGGATGAACTGCCCGCCGGCCGGGTCCTCGACCACTTTATGAAACGCGCCGATGGCCTCGCGCTCGCGGCCGAGCAGACGGTAACAGTTCCCCGCAAGGTAATGCCCCCGCGGGCGCTCTTCCGGCTTCGCGGCATTTGCGGCGAACCGCTCGAACAACGGCGCGGCCATGGCGTATTGGCGGTTGTTGTAATGATCCGCCGCCAGGGTGTAGGCGGCGGCGGCGGCCCACTTGCCGATTCCATAGCGGTTCAACAAGGTGCTGAAACAACGTTTCCCGTCATCAATCTGGCCGGACTGATAGAGACTGTTTCCCAGATACCACCATGCCATCTCGGCGTTGGGGTGATTCGGAAACGAGCTGAGGTAGTCGTTGAAAATCCGGGCGGCCCGCTGATAGGCATCCCGCCTGCCTTCCTGATCGGCGCCCGCCTGGGCGGCATCGTAGAGATTTTTTCCGCGCTGGAAAAAATCGTTGGAAGGATCCGGGGCCAACGCGGGATCCGCCGGTTCAGCCCGCGGAACCTGGGCGGGCAACGGGCCGGAGACGAGAAGGAGAAGTGCGAGCGCGCGTTTCAAGATGCGGGAAGATGATCCGTTTCGGGAAGTTTGCCAAGCGAATCACTTCGCGGGTTCCGGACGCTGGGTCGCGAAGGAAATATTCCAGATCCCGGCTTTCTGGCAGGTATCGATGACTTCGACAATGCGCTGGTATGCGACATTTCCGTCACCTCGGATCCGGACCGGCTGGTTTTGGTATTGCTTGGCGATGGTGGACAATTTGTCGAACAACTGCTGCCGGTCCACCGCCAGCCCCTCGACCTTGATGCCGCCGTCGGCGAGCACGTTGATGATGATTTCACCACGCATCCGCTCGGGCTCCGCGCCTTCCTGCGCGGTGGGGACGGAAACGTTGAGCTCGGTCTCGGACTTGGTGAACTGCCAACTGATGATGAAAAAGCTCAGCAACAAGAGCAGGATGTCGATCATCGGTGCCAACTGGATGGCAAGCGCCGGCGGCATGCGACTGGAAAACTTCATCCCGGTGGTCGATTAGATGCCGTGAATGTCGGGGCGGTCACCGGCCAGCGGCGAAGTCACCGGCATGCCGAATTCCTGGCGGATGCGCGAGACGTGCTCCGGGGCGGAAGGGGCCGGTGGCGATTGACGCTCGAACTGCGCGTGCAGCAAGGCGATGAAATGGGTCGCGCCGGCTTCGAGTTCCGAAATGAACTTTTGCACCCGGCCGCGGAAAATCGAATAGAACGCCAACGCGGGAATGCTGATCGCCAGCCCGCCGGCGGTGGCGATCAGGGCTTTGGAAACCCCGTCGGCCAGACCCATTTGGCGCACGCCGGCCACTTCACCGGAAGAAATCTCAATGAACGCCTCGATCATCCCCATCACCGTGCCGAGCAGCCCCACCAACGGAGCGATCGCGCCGATGTCGGCGAGGTAGGTGATCCGCGAGGCGAGCAATCCGGATTGATGCGAGCCCTCGGCCTGGGCGACCTCGCGGACGTTCTCAAAGGACGTGCCGGGATTGGCATTCATGAAATCCAGGGTTTTCTGGGTGATCCGGGCCATGCACTCGTTGCGGCGGAAGCTCAGGGCGCTCAGGCCGAAATAGTCCCCCTTGCGGATCATCGACTCGATGGTGTTCATGAAACGATCACTGACGATCGCGTTGCGCCGGATGGTGAGCAGGAAAACCAAGATCAGCAGCACGGTGATGACCGACAACAAGCCCAGCGGATACATCATGACGCCGCCTTTTTCGAGAATTTCGAGGAAACTCATTTCCTTGGTCGCCGGAGCCGAAGCTTCAGCGGCGGCGGAAACGGAGAGCGCGGAAAGGAAAAATCCCGCGACGGACAAATGGCAGCACTTCATGAATGAACGGGACTCTACTGATCTATGAAACGAACGCAAGCGCCGGGGCGTTGCCACTCCCGGTTACGGACGGAATGCCGGAATTCTTCCATGCTTCAAGGAACACGCCCCCGTCAGGGGAAATCCATCAAAGGCCGTGACCGGAGCCGCCACCGGTGGCGAGGAACCGGTAATAAACTTCCAGCATCAAGGTACACATCGTATTGCGGTAGATCTTTCCGTTGAGAGTGTTTTTTCCGTAAAGATGGGAGTTGTTTCCGCTGCCCGGAGCCTTCCACGTTCCGTCCGCATTCTGATTTTTCAGGATCTCATCGCGAAAGAGCGAGTTGTAATGCCTCCACTCCGAATCGCCAGCCTGCATCATGGCCTGGGCCTCGTAATAATGCTGGTAGAGATCGCTCTCCGAGGAGGAATACTTGAGCTTGCTATTCCCCATGATGTATTTGAGCCCCTTCTTGGTATCGCTGCTTCTGCCCTTGCCCCACATCTGGTTGCAGAGAACGCCCACCCCGGTCAGGGTGAAGTAAGTGCCGTGCACCGGCTTCGGCCCGGTGTATCCGTATCCGCCGTTGGGCGCCTGACAGGTATCCATGTATTTGAGCCCCTTGTTGACGCAGCTCACCATGCCCCGATACCGGATCGTGGTGTGACTGCACGCCTTGAGCGCCTGCAAATGCCAGCCCGTGATCGAAGAGTCCGCATGGCCGCCTTTCGTGGCATAGGAATAAGCCCAGCCGCCGTTAGCGTGCTGTTTGTCGATGATGAACTGGCCGGCCTTTTCCGTGACCTCCAGCAGATTCGGCACCGGGATCTTGAGCTTGGTGCAGAACGTGGCGGCCTCGCCCAAGGCGTAGGTGGCCACGGCGTGCTCATAGCACCAGTGATCATTATGGAGAATGGTGCTCATTTTGCCATTGGTCTTCATGCCGAGATTCACCAGGTAAGTGATCGCCCTCAAGCACGAGTCGCCGTATTCCTCGGACATCGGCGTTTCGCAATGGCCGAGATAAGCCAGCAGCACAAGACCCGTCATCGACGCCTTGCCAGCGTATTCAGCCGGCTTGTCCTCGCCCCAGGAACCATCGGCATTTTGAATGCTCTTGAGCCATCTGAGCGACTTCACGACCGCCTCTTCGCATTCCGGCGTGCCGCCATTTTCCTTGAGCCGGGCGAGGCGATCCTCCTTGGAGCAACGCTTGCGCATGGTTTCGGGAATCAGCCCGAACAGCTTGCCCGAGCCGCCACCCATGCCCATGCCGGCACCGGTTCCCGACCCTTTGCCAAATCCGGAGCCCGTGCCGGAGCCTCCAAGACCACCGCTCATGCCGCCGCCGCTCAGGGAGCTGAGGGAGGACATTTCACCGAAATTGTCACCTTGCTCGGGAATCGCGTAGGATGCGGTGGCCCCTTCCGCGAAGACGCGCTTGACGTTGGTCGCGGGGGTGATTTGCGCCCGCTTCTTATTCGCCACCTTGTGCTCCGCGCCACGCTCGCCGCCTCCGCCGCCGGGCGGCATGAAATCGACCTTTTTCTCGGGCTCGTGGATGATTTTGAAAACCAACAACGCCCCGATGACCAGCAGAACCACGTGAAACAGGGCGGCGATCATCAGCGAGCCGCCGCCAATCTTCGCCCAAAAACCCGGCTTGGATTCCTGAACATGGATGAGATTTCCCTCTTCGTCGTAAAGTTGCATGATTTTGAATGGTTCGTTTTCTAAAAATCCCGGTCAATCGGGACTTCCCGCCTGGAAGCTCACGTCCGAGACCTTCGCGCGGCTGAGGGCGTCCAGAACATCCACCACCCTGTCGTATCGCGCAAGTTCGTTGGCGTAAATCGTGACGAGCACCTTGGATTTTGAAGCATCACTGCTTTCGCGAAGCTGATTCATGGTGCTGGCGAATTCCGTCAGCTCCTTGATCTCCGGCGCATCCATGGGATCGTCGTTCAAATACACCTGGCCGTCATCCTCGATGCGAACCGAGACTTCATCCGGCACGATCGTCTCATTGTCCGATGGAACCGTTCCCGGCAGCTTGGTGACGTGGGAGTTTTCCACCTGGATGTCGCCGGCCTGCACGATGAAGAAGAGCAGAATGACGAAAACCACGTCGATCATCGGCGCGATCTGGAAGCCCAGGTTGGTTTCCGCAGAACCTTTATGGCGGTGGCGTTTCCTTCTCATGAGTTGATTATTTGTTGGAGGCGGCGAAGGCGATGTCCGCGATGCCGCCCTGGCCGACCAGATCCATCACGCGTTGGATTTCACCGGCAGGCACCGCGGCGTCGGCGCGCATGACGACCCGCAGCAAGGGATCTTTCTTCTTGGCCTCCTGAAGAAGGGGAATGACCTCCTGCCAATCCTCTTTAATGACGTCATCCATCACAAGAACACCTTTCTTGGTGTCCGGGTCCAGACGCACGTTCACCGCCATTTCGTGCTTGGCCATCTCGGGCTCGCGCTTGCTCGCATTCGGTGAAACGGGCAGCGTGAGTTTTTTATCCACCTTGAGCACCTCCGCGGAGGTGATCATGACGAAGAACACGAGCAGCACCAGCAGCACGTCGATCATCGGAGCAATCTGGAACTCAGGTTCTCCATCTCCCGCACCAGCACTGGCCATAAGATCCGTTCGTTAAGGGTTGTGATTGAAAACCAAAAGAAACTCAGCCTTCGACTTGCACCCAGTTGGGCAGAGCGGCGTAGGTTTCCTCCTGACCGACATCGGCGTCCTTGAGGTATTCATAAGGCGCATTGCGGAAAAGGTGCTCGGACACCTCGTGAAGTTGATGGACGGCTCCCTGAAGTTTGTTTCTCAGGAAATAGAACGCCATGAATGCCGGAATCGCAACCAGCAATCCGGTGGCGGTGGCGACAAGCACCTCACCGATGTGACCGGCCAGCTCGCCAACCCCGCCGGAAAGACCGGTGGTGCCCAAGCTGCCGAAAGCGCCCTTCATACCGCCGACGGTTCCGAGCAGCCCGATCATGGGAGCGCAAACCCCGATAACCGAAAGATAGTTGATGCGGGTCTGAAGGGTGGAGTTCACTTTTTCCACGGTGGCGTAGAGCGCATCCTCGGTAGCCTCCTTGCCGTAGCCGACCGAGCCGAGTCCGGCGCGCACCACTTCCGCAAAAGGACTGAAGCTCGCCTTCATGGCTTGATAGGCACCCAGATAGTCACCCGCGCGGAACAGTTCCTGAGCCATGGCGACGTCTTCGGGAGGCGTCATTTTGGGGCGGTTCGTGCGCATCCAGATGTCGATGATCAGCCAGACCATGGCGATCGAACAAACCAGCAGCACGTGCATCACCCAGCCGCCTTCCTGGTAAACGCTCAGGAAATTCTTCTCTTCGACTTTGGCTCCGTGAGGGGCTGCGGCGTCCGCGCCGTAAACGGCTGCGGGAAGAACAAAAAGTGCTGCATAGACAGCCTTGTGGATGGTGTTTTTCATAGCGTGTAATTTGAGAGGGTGGCGGTAAAGACGACAGGGTTAGAAATGAATGATTTACTGGGAACTTTCAAGGCGCTTGTTGGCTTCCTCCGCCACCAGAGTGCCGGCTGAATCAATGATGGCGGATTTGAGAAGGGCGACCGCTTCATCCCGGCGCTCGTCAAGAGTCCCGAGAATCTCCGCGGCTTTGAATTCGGCAGCGCCATTCAGAACCATCCCCCCCGCCGGATACAGGCAGGGCACGCTGAGATAGGCTTCCAACGCCTCCAGGTTCCGCTTGGCGGTTTTCAACAATTCCGCGCGATAGAACGAGGCGTAGGCACAAACATCGACCGGCAGATTGTCCGTGGTCAGATCCTTGAATGCGGTTTCCCGAGCGGCCACCGTGGTGCTGCCAGGCAGGAGCAAGGCCTTGCCGAGCGAGACAAACGGGTCTATCCCCTGAACCGGCGTGGCATCGGAAATTTCCTTGCCGATTTCGCCGCACTTGGCGGAGTTCCCGTTCACCGCATAGGCGACGAGGGCGGCGCGGGCGGCATCCAGCCAGAAGTTCCCGGAGATTTTGGCGCTGTCCCGTTGGGAGACGATGATCGGCTCCAGCAGTTTCAAGGCATCGCCCGGCTTGCCCATCAGCAGGAGGGCGATTGCCGGATCGAGTCCGGCGGGCTTGTCACCGAAGATATGGTCCACGGTCGCCATCGGGAAAACATGCCCGGGATCATACCCGTCCGTCGCCACGCTGAGGACGAACTTGTCCCCTTGCAGAACCACGGCGGAGAGCGGCACCGAGCGGCCGTTTTGGAAAACCAGGCGGGAGGGTTCCGCCGCACCCGCCGAAGACAACGGCAGGATGACAGCCACGCACGCCAGCAGGGCGGAGCGGAATGGGTGTGATGATGGCATCATGGGTTTGAAATTCACGGGGCTCACTTGTTGGCCTCTTTGGCGCGTTCGGTGTTCTTGAGCTTCGGATGTTCGCGGAGTATTTTCAGCATTTTATCCGCGTCTTCTCTTTCACCGAGTTCTTTCAGAACCTCGATGTCCTGCCAGTAGCCTTCGGCGCAAACCTCCGGGTAGCTTTGATAGGCGAGGGCCACTTTCTTATAAACGCCGTCCGCCTGGGCGAGCAGCCCATTCCTGGCATCCCCGGACGCTTTTTCCGCCTGCTTGCGATAAGTCTTCGCCATGAGCAGCAGGGCCTTGCCGGCTGATTCTCCGCGGAAGGTCTTGTCGCCGGAGGTTTCCTGCGCGAGCAGCAACGCCTCGTCCAGCTTGCCGACTTCAATCAGGGCCTCCAGCTTTCCGAGCGTGGTTTCCTTGAAACGGGACATGCCGGGATTGTTATCCAGGGAGTCGCTGAAAATCTGGAGCGCTTCATCCGGCTTCTTGCGCGCCAGGGCGATGTAGCCGAGCCCGACTGGTCCGGCATCCGCGAACATGCCTTCCTTGTGGCGGTCGATGAGGCGATTGAACATGGCTTCCGCCCCCTCCAGGTCGCCCAGTTTGAGAAGAATAGTCCCGCATTCCGACAACAACAGCGGACTGAGAACCGCGGGAGTTTTGGCATTGGCGGTTGCGATGCCCTTCAAAAAGAGCTCCGCGCGGTCGGCACGGCGCAAAAGCTGGGCAAGCCGGGCCCGGGCGTAAAGGACCCGCGCGTTGGTGGTCGGGTTTTCCTGATCGCCGATGGCCTTGGTCAGAACCTCGACGAGCTGCTTGTCCACTTCGTCGAAGTTGACATCCGCCGGTTTTTTACCGCGCGGGACCATGGTTTTGACCAGCTCGTCGATGAGGGCCTCCACTTGCTCGGCGGCGGGATTGCCGAGTCGCGGCTTGAGCGCGTTCGCCAGCATTGCCGCGGCTTCGTCGCTCCTGCCCTCGCGGGCTTTCATCTTGGCCACCTGCATGGCGGAAAGCAGCGCCATCGGGCTGTCCGGTTTTTTCTGGAGAAACTCGCCGTGCAGCGCGGCGATGGCGGCCCAGTCCTTCTTCGACTGAAGCATTGAGGTGGCGCTATCCAGCGCGTATTGAATCACGTCGTCCGGGCTTCCCGACCAAACGGCTTTCTTGTAGGACTCGATCGCCAAATCCTCGAACTTGGCGAGCTCGTCCGGTTTGTTGGATGTCTTTTTCTTATAAGTATCGCCGAGCAGGCACAGCATCGAGCCGGCGGAGGTGTCATCCGGATGCTGGATCAGGAAATTGGTGAGATCCCGGATGATCTTGTTGCTCTGGTCCTCCGTCTTGTCATTGAAGTCGATGAACGCGAGCCGGTAGCGCATGTCACCGGCATACTCGCCTTCCGGGAATTTGGAGAGGTATTCCTTACAGGCCTGGAGGGTTTCCTTATATTTGGCTCCGCCTTGAAGGAAGTTCGACATCGCCATGAAATACAGTCCCTTCTCGGCCAGCACGCTGTTCGGGAAATCCTTGAGAAACCGGGTGAGGAGCGGTGTGGATTCCTTGAAATTGGCATCTTGGAAATGCGCGATCGCCTGGAAAAAGATGAAGCGGTCGAGATTTTCCGATTGCGGGAACTTCGCTTCGAGGCCGGCGTAAAACTTGCCGACTTCCTCCCAGTTTCCGCTTTGCACCATGACTTCCCCGGCGAGCGAGGCCACTTGCTCGATGTTTTCCGCATCGGGATATTTCCGCAGATAGGCGTCGCAGAGCACCTTGATTTCCGGAATATTCTTGAGCTGGTTGAGGATGACGATCTCCGCGTAGGCCCCGTGCTTGGCCTCTCCCGAAGAACCGTGCTTCGTCCGCACGGCGCGGTAGCAGACGAGCGCTTCCTCGAAGCGATTCAAATGGTAGAGGCAACGCCCGCGGCGGATCAGCAGGGCGGCGTCCAGATCCGTATTTTTCTCGATGGCCTCCAGAGCCTTTTCCGCTATCTCCACGGCGGGCTTGAGAGTGCTGAGAAGCTCGGCGGCGGAGGAACGCTGATCCAGGGGCTTGCTGCTATCGACGAGAACCCGATCCTCAAGGATCTTCACATTCCTGCGCACGGTCTCAAGGGAAGCCTTCTGGATTTCCAAGATCTGATTGCGCGGCGGGATGGACCGATAAAGGGCAAGCGCCGCCTCATAGGCCTGGGAACCCACCAGCATGTCGGCCTGCGCGATGACCTGATTGGCATACCAGGCGAGCGCGTCGCGAATGCCGGATTGATTGCTCAAGCGGTCGAGATAGGCAACCAGGTCTTCCTGTTTGCCGGTGTCCGCAAGCAGGCTGAGAACCTCCACCGCGGCGGAAGTCTGCTGCGGGGAACGAATATCCGAGCCCATCAGGCTTTTGAAAACGGTCATCGCCTCTTCGCGCTTGCCCAGATCGTTGTAAACCTGGCCCAGCCACAAACCCGCTTCGGAACGGTATTTCGGATCCTGGGCGGCGAGCTTGAGCGCATCGACGGCACGCAGTTTTTTCTCCGGAGTGTCTTGAAGAATGCAGGCCCGGCCGACTCCGAGATAGCAGCGGCTGGCAAACTCACCTTTCGGGAAGCGCTTCAAGCAATTGGTGAAGGCGAGCTCCGCCTCGACGGGCTTGTCCGCCAGCAGATTCGAGAGACCGAGGTAGAAATAAAACGTTTCCGTCTGCGGGGACTGATTGTTCGGCCCGAGGCCCCTGAGCACTTCCTCGATTTTCGCAATGGCTTCCGTGTAATTCTGCTCGCTAAAGGCCTTGTCCGCCTCATTCGCCAGACGGATCAGCGTGCCTGGGGCGACAGAAGCGGCCGGCGCCGCCGGAGGCCCCTGGCCCATCAATGGCCCCAAGGACAAAATGCCCGCAAGCGAGCACGCGAAAAGCACGGGGAAACGAGCAGGGTTTGAGTGGGTCTTTCGAAGCATACGTTCGGGTTCCGAAAAGGAAAGCAGCACCAAGGCCGTGTCAAGCCGGATTCCCATGTAAATACGTCCGCCCTCTGACAAATTACGTGTTATCCCGGGATTTCCGGTTGATCTTTGGGATTCCCGCCCTTCGCTGGTGAACGCATCTTCTCCCGCATGTCCGCACCGGATCTCAAAGCCAAGCTCCGCGAGGTGCCCCACCAACCGGGGGTTTACCTGATGAAGGACCGTCTCGGCTCGATCATCTACGTCGGCAAGGCGCGCGACCTGAAACGCCGCGTTTCCTCCTATTTCCTGGCCTCGCAGAAAACGCGCTCGAACGTGAAAACCCGTGCACTCATCGACTCGATCCACGACTTCGAGTTCCACACCGTCCGCAACGAGGAGGAGTCGCTGCTGCTGGAAGGCAAGCTCATCAAGGACTACCGCCCGCGCTACAACGTCGCCTTCCGTGACGACAAGCGCTTCCTGCTCGTGAAAATCCGCCTCGCGGATCCGTGGCCGCGCTTCCAGACCACGCGGATGAAAAAAGAGGACGGCGCGCGCTACTTCGGCCCGTTTCCCCACTCCGGCGCCCTCCACGGCACGCTCGAATGGCTCAACCGCAGCTTCGGCCTGCGCGTCTGCCGGCCCAACCTCCCCGGCGAGGCCGACTACAAACACTGCAACGCGGACATCATCCGCAACTGCTCCGCGCCCTGCATCGCCCGCATCACCCGCGAGGCGTATTTCGAGAAAATCGAGGAGGCCTGCCGCGTGCTGGAGGGCAAGGGCAGGCGCGAGCTCTTCGACCAACTCCGCGCGGAAATGAACGCCGCCGCCGAAGCCCTCGACTTCGAAAAAGCCGCCAGCCTCCGCGACATCCTCCAGAATCTGGAAAAAACCCTCAGTCCCACCCGCCAGTTCAGCCGCGGCCGCGGCGTCCAAACCACCGTCAAACCCACCGAAGACCTCGCCGAACTCGGCGAGGAACTGCGCCTCGCCGGCCCGCCGCGCGTCATGGAGTGCTTTGACATTTCCAACGTCTCCTCCAACCACATCGTCGCCTCCATGGTCCGCTTCACCGACGGCAAGCCGGACAACCGGAACTACCGCCGCTACCGCATCCGCACCGTCGAGGGGCAGGACGACTTCGCCTCCATGGCCGAGGTCATCCGCCGCCGCTATTCGCGCATCCTCATGGAAAACCGCGCCGCCAACCCCGACGCGGAATTCTCGCAGGAAAACCTCATCGAAGCCCAGCGCCGCCTCGCCCGCAAGGGCCGCGCAAAAATCGTCCTGCCGGACCTCGTCATCGTCGATGGCGGCAAGGGTCAGCTCGGCATGGCCGTTAGAGAACTCAACGCCCTGGGCCTCCGCGATTTGCCCGTCATCGGCCTCGCCAAACAGCGCGAGGAAGTTTTCATCCCCGGCCGGAGCCAGCCCGTCCTCATCCCCCACGACCGCGGCGCGCTCAAGCTCCTCCAGCGCATCCGCGACGAGGCCCACCGCTTCGCCAACGGCTACAACTCCCTGCTCTACCGCCGCCGGATGAAGGAAAGCCTGCTAGACGAATGCCCCGGCATGTCACCTAACAAAAAGCGGATTCTGTTGGAGAAATTCGGCAGCGTCGCCCGCCTGAAAAAAGCCGC
>CAYXZE010000040.1:12699-13057 GCA_964469395.1 uncultured Luteolibacter sp. | reverse complement strand
GTTTTGGTTTCGGTGGTGACGGCGGCGTATTGCAGATAGGCCGGCTCGGTGCCGGATACGTGGTTGGCCTCGGTGGGGTGGTTCCAGGTTTTTTCCTTTTCCAGATCCTCGACCGCGCGGGTGAGCTCCTCTTCCAGCCGGTTCTGCCAGGCGGAGTCGAGGGTGGTGAACACCCTGAGGCCGCTGGATTGGAGCTGGGTGTCGTCGAGGATGCTGTCGAGCTCGCGGCGGACGGCCTGGAGCGCGTAGGACGTCTGGGTTTCGCGCTGTTCCTCGGCCACGAGCTTGAGCGGCTCGGCGGCGATCGCCTCGCGGCGGGCCTGGTCGATGAAGCCCATGGCGATCATGCGGTTGAGGG
>CAYXZE010000040.1:0-12689 GCA_964469395.1 uncultured Luteolibacter sp. | reverse complement strand
GGCCGCGCTGGTTGAGGGCTTTTTCCGGATTTCGAATCGGCGAGAACGCGTGGGGGCCGCGGATGATGCCGACGACGATGGCGCACTCGCCGTCGCTGAGGTCGCGGGTGGTTTTGCCGAAATAGGTGCGCGCGGCCTGCTCGATGCCGTAGGCTCCGGCACCGAAGTAGATGCGGTTGAGGTAGTGGGTGAGGATCTCGTCCTTGGAGTAGCGGGCCTCGATGCGCAGGGCGAGGGCGACCTCGAGCAGCTTGCGGTGGAGGGACTTCTCCTTGTTGTCGAAGGTGTTTTTGGCGAGCTGCATGGTCAGCGTGGAAGCGCCTTGGGTGAAATTCCGGTCCTTGATGTTGCGGACGGTGGCCCGGGTGAAGCCGCGGACATCGACGCCGCGGTGTTCGAAAAACCGCGCGTCTTCCCGGGCGCGCAGCGATTTCACGAGGAAATCCGGGATGTCCCCGCGCTGGACGAGCTTGCGGCTGGGACTGCCGGGAGCGGTGATTTCCACGCCCTTGCGGTCCAGATAGATCGTCCCGGCGGGGAGCTTGGCGACCTCGCCCATGTCGTAGCGCATGGAGAGCATGAAGTAGAAGAACGCGATGCCCGACAGAACGACGAGTCCTGTGACTGTTAGCTGGAACAGCAATTTCACAGGCCCGTGGAGCCACCCCGGAAGCCAGCGTCTCCAGAACGCGGGAGGATGGATGGGACGCCAGGTGGACATGGGGGAGAAAATGCTGAAAGGCTGAAAACTGAAACGCTGAAAGTTGGGGGATTACTCCACCGGAATGGCGCGAAGGGGGATGTCCTCGTTCTCTTCGTCCACCGGGATCGCACGGAGCGGGGCGGATGGGATGACGGCCCGGGGCACGGCTGCCAGAGTGGCTTCATCGACGGGCCGCGCTTTCGCGGGGTGGATCGGGCAGAGGTCCTCGGCGGGCAGGGCGATGTCGGCGGGAACAGGGTCGGTGTAGGCGGTGCCGGCCTCGCGGCAGGCGGGGGTGGCCCGTTTTCCGGAAAGCTCGCAGAGTTCCATGCTCACCAGGTTGACCTTGCTGTTGAGCTTGCCGGCCTTGTAGCCGAGGCGGTCGGCGGTTTTCATGATGTCCACCCAGATTGGCAGGGCGAGGGTCGAGCCGTAGCCTTTGTCGATGATCTTCTTGGGGGTGTCGAAACCGACCCAGACGGTGCAGGTGAGGGTGGAGGTGTAGCCGGAGAACCAGGCGTCCTTGAAATCGTCGGTGGTGCCGGTTTTTCCGCCACAGGGTTTGTCGAAGCCGAGGCGGGTGACGGAGGCGGCGGTGCCGCGGGTGGCGACTTCGTTGAGGATGCGGGAGACGGACCAGGCGGAACCGCTTTTGGCCGCGGGGTAGGAGAGCATGGGCGTGCCCGGGTGGCCGCGGTCGTCTTTGGGGGGGTAGAGCACGTTGCCGTCGCGGTCCTTGATTTGTGAAATCAGGTAGGGGCGGAAGCGGGTGCCGTCGTTCGGGAAGATGGTGTAGGCGGTGGCGACTTCCCAGGGCGAGCCTCCCCAGGAGCCGAGAAAGGAAACGGGGCTTTCCGGCATGGGGGTCTTGAATCCTGCCATGCGGGCGACTTCCTTTACTTTGGGGATTCCCGCGTAGTTGCCGATGCGCACGGACATGGTGTTGCGCGAGCGGATGAGGCCGGTGGCGGCGGGTTCCATGCCGCCGAATTTGCCGTCGGAGTTGTGGGGGCGCCAGTTGCGGGCGCCTTTGATTTCACCGGGCTGGAGCGGACCGTCGCTGATGCTGGTGTTAGGCCGCAGGCCTTTGTCGAAGGCGGCCAGATAGACGAAGGGCTTGAAGAGCGAGCCGAGCTGGCGGCTGGCCTGGGTGGCGCGGTTGAAGCGGGATTCGTTCGCGTCCCGGCCGCCGATGACGGCGAGCACGGCTCCGGTGCGGTTTTCCACGACCACGGCGGCTCCCTGGATGTATTCGGGTTCCTTGCGCTTGTCCGCCGGGATGGCATTCCAGGCGGAGCGGGTCTGGTGGGGGTAGCCGGAGTAGCGCTCGACCTCGCGGAGTTTTTTATCCAGCGCTTCCTCGCCCTTGTGCTGGATGCGGAGATCGATGGTGGTGGTGATGGTGAGTCCGCCGAGTTCGATGTTTTCCTTTTCCAAAATCACCTCCAGGTCGCGGCGGATGGCGTCCATGGCGTAGGATTCCTTGGCTTCGCGGCGGCGTGTGGGGCGGACTTCGATGGGTTCGAGCTTGGCGGCGTCCGCCTCGCTCCTGGTGATGACTCCGGCGGTGACCATGCGGTCGAGGGTGGTGCCGCGCTCGCGGGTGGCGGCTTCCATCGAGCTGAACGGGTTGAAGGAGTCCGGTCCGCGGACGATGCCGGCGAGCAGGGCGGACTCGGAAAGGGTGAGCTCGGACGGGTGTTTCTCGAAATAAATGCGTGACGCCTCGCCGATGCCTTTGATCTGGCGGCCCCAGTTGATCTGGTTGATGTAGGCTTCGAGCAGGTCGTCTTTTTCCAGCTTTCCTTCGAGACGGAAGGCGATGGCGATTTCCAACAGTTTGCGGTCGATCTGGCGGACGGTGTCGCCGCGTTGTTCGCCGCGTTTGAGTTGGAAAATATCGGACGCGAGCTGCTGGCTGATGGTGGACGCGCCTTCCCGCTTGCCCTGGAGGTTTTTCAAAACCGCGCGGCCGATGCCGATGATGTCGATGGCGCTGTGGGAGTAGAACCGCTCGTCCTCACGGGCGAGGATGGCCTTGCGGAAATTTTCCGCGACTTCCTTCAAGGGGACGATCGAGCGTTTTTCCCCGTGGATGCGGCCGATTTCCTCGCCGAGGCGGTCGGTGATGATCGTGCGCTCCGGCATCGCGTGGATTTTCTCAAGATCGTATTTCTGCGCGCGGATGCCGTAAACGACGGCGAGGCAGGCGAGGCCGTAAAGTCCTGCGACGACCGGGTAGCCAGCGAGGCGCGCGAGGACTTTCAGCGGCGTGCGGAGCGGGCGGGTGAGGAGATTGAAGAGGTGAAACGGCCAGAACAGGAGCAATGACAGCGCCCCCGGGCCGCGGGATGAAGCGTCTTGACGGCGGTGGTTGCTATCCGGTGGGTTGCGTTTTGACATCTTCGTGCAAATGATAAGCGATCCTCCGGCGACGATCCATCCTTGATTCCCGGGACAGACGAAGCGGCGGAGCGGTGTCGCTTTGCCTCACACAATCATGAAAGTGAAACGAATTTTTCCACTCGCCTGGGTTTGTCTGGCCGTGTTCTCGCTGGCGGCCGAGCCTGTTCGGGATTTGGCCGATCTCGCGAAACTGGAATCCAAGGTCAAGTCGGTGAGTCAAAAAGTGATGCCGGTGACGGTGGCCCTGCTATCGGACAAGACCGGTTCGTCGGGTTCCGGCGTGATCGCCTCGGCGGACGGATTGGTTCTCACGGCCGCCCACGTCGTCCAGGGCGCGGATGAGGTGGAGGTGGTTTTCCCGAATGGCGAACAAGTCCGCGGGAAAGTTCTCGGCGCGAATTATTCCAAGGATGTCGCGATGGTGCAGATTTCCGGCAAGGGTCCGTGGCCGTTTGCCGGGCTCGGTTCTTCCAAGTCCCTCGCGGCGGGGGATTGGGTGATCGCCCTCGGGCACTCGGCGGGCTTCGATGCGGCGCGGACGCCGCCGGTCCGCTTCGGCCGGGTGGTTTCGAAAGGTCCGGGAAATTTCCTGACCACCGACTGCACCTTGATCGGCGGGGATTCCGGCGGGCCGTTGTTTGATCTGGATGGGAAAATCATCGGCATCAATTCCTCCATCGGCGTTTCCCTGACGAACAACAACCACGCGGGCATCGACGGCCTCAAGGATGACTGGGACCGGATCCGTGGGGGGGAGGCATGGGGAAGGCTCTCGATGAACCCGTTTGCGAATCCGGAGATGCCGGTGCTGGGCATCGACCTGGGGATTTTGCGCGGCGGGATCGGCGCGCCGGTGGCGGGGGTGGTGCGGAATTCCCCGGCCGCCGCCGCGGGTGTCAGGGCCGGTGACATCATTCAATCCCTGGACGGCAGCCCGGTCCGCGATGCCAGCAAGCTGCTTCAGGTGCTGGCCAAGCGGCAGCCCGGAGACCACGTGAAGCTCGGCATCCTGCGCGACCGCAGGACGCTGGAAGTGGACGTGACCCTCGCAAGCCGCCAAACTCTTTTTGAAGAACGCTAAGAAAACCCCCATCATGAAACCGATTGTTTATTTCATCCTCGCCCTGGCCCTGTCGGGCGGATTGCGCGCTCAGGATGGCGAGCCGCCATTGATGATGCCGGAGGAGCGCGAGGCGGTTGACGCGCAAGCCGGCGCTTTCAACCGGGCCCTCGCTCCCGCTCTAACGGATGCGGCGAAGTCCACGGTCCGGGTGTGGTCCGGCGCGCGCCGCGTGGCCTATGGCACCGTGGTCGGCGACGGCACGAAAATCCTGAGCAAATGGAGCGAAGTCGCGCGAGGTGTCGGAGCGCTGCGGGTGGACGTGGCCGGTAGTGAATACCGGGCGGTCAAGGTGGCCGGTGTCTATCAGGATGCGGATTTGGTCGTGCTGGATGTCGAGGGGGCACCGCTCACGCCGGTGCGCTGGTCGTTCGAGGCGCCCGGGCTCGGCAGCTTCCTCGCCGCGCCGCAGCCGGACGGCAAGCCCGCCGCGTTCGGCGTGGTCAGCGTGCTGGAGCGGAACTTGAAGGAAACGGACCAGGCCTATCTTGGGATTTACGGCGAGCCCGGCTTCACCCGCCAGGGAGTGAAGATCGCGAGAGTGGCCAAGGCATCCGGAGCGGCCGCCGCCGGCTTGATGCCGGGAAATGTCATCCTGAAAGTGGGCGACCGTGCGATTTCCGGGCTGCTGGAGTTGAAAAACGCCCTCACCGGCGTCTCTCCCGGCGAGACGATTTCCCTGCTCGTCGAGGCGAACGGCAGGGCGAAAACGGTCAGGGTGGTGGTGGGAAATCGCGAGGAAAGCCCGCAGTTTTCCGGCGGACGGCTTGAGCAAATGGAACGCATGGGAGGCCCGATCAGCCAGGTCCGCAAAGCCTTCAGCCATGCGATTCAAACCGACATGCATCCCAAGCCGAACCAAATCGGCGGGCCGGTGGTGGATTTGAAAGGCCGGGTGGTGGGCATCACCGTCGCCCGCGCGGATCGGACGCGTTCGTTCGTGATGCCCGCCGCCGCAGTGGCGGAGCTTTTGAAAAAGGACGCGGGAAATCCGGCGGCGGCACAAGTCGCGCGGGAAGCGAAGCGAGAACCGGCCATGGCCGCGCGCGGCTCCGCCCCGCGGGAACGGACGGCCCCCGCTCCGAAAGCCCCGAGCGAGGAGCGGATGCTCCGCCACCTTTCCGACATGCAGCGGCTGATGGATCATCTGCGGGAGGAAATCGCGGGTCTTGAGGAGCCGTGAGTTTCCGCCATGACGACGATCTCCCTGAAGGTCCCCGATGAATTGATTTCCCGTCTTGATGCGATTGCTCGCGCCCGCCAAATGAGCCGGTTTGCGTTCTTATGAGAGACGTTGGAGGATGAGTTACAGGCGGAAATGTGGACGGGCGGGCTGATCTTTATGATAAAGTTCCATATTTTCCAATTCTTCGGGACATAGGGGGAGTCGCACGAAATTGGCTCGGGGGAAATGCCCATCCTTCTGAAAAATCACCAATACCCGGTGACAGAACCGACACGATTGAAAATAGTTTCAGCCCAATTCAAGTCCCGAAACCAGCCATAAAGGAAACGAATGCCTTATGGAATATGGATATTCCGGGGATGCGGACCTAACATCCTTTGTTTATGCGTCGCCGATTTTCCTAGTCATTCCGAAAACGCCGGATAATCACGTGGTCGTGTTTCCACCTATTGGTTCGACAGGGGGGCGGAACGTCCATCTCCACCCGTCATTCCATGAAACTTTCTATCAATTCCCGTATCTGCTGGTTCGCGCCGCTTCCCGCCCTGGCCTCCGCCGCAGTGTTGTTAGCCGGGCCGACCGCACGCTCTGCCGATGAACTCCGCGCCTACTGGCCTCTTGATGAAAACAGCGGAACCGTGGTTCCTAACGAGAGCACCACCGCCGATGCCACAATCAATAGCGGTGCCACTTGGGTTGCGGGAACCATCAACAATGCCCTGAACTTCAATGGCGTGAATCAATATGTGACTGGCGCCGTCACCGTTCCGCTTACCGACACCGCCGTTTCGATGTGGTTCCGCACCACCCAATCTGGCGGTGGCCTGTATTGTGCCACCAACGCGAACCGCACCAGTTATGACCGTGATATTTATCTCAACGGTGGCAACATCCATTCGCGAATCTGGAATGTGGAGGTGATTTCCTCCACCGGGAAAAACTATGCGGACGGCGAGTGGCACCAGGTTGTCCATACCTTCGGCGGCGTCGCGGGCGGTCAAAAACTCTACGTGGATGGCGTATTGGTCGCCAGCGGCAACAAGAGCGCGTCCGTCTTCAACACCCAGACCCACGTCCAGATCGGTTACGCGATCAGTTCCCCGACGAAGTTTTTTAACGGCCAATTGGACGACGTGCGTGTCTGGAACCGCGCGCTGACCGCGGCGGAAGCACAGGCTCTCGCGCAGCGCGGTGGCACCGCCAACTATCCCAATCCGCCTTCCGCAGGCATCATCGGCGGCGCACCTCTCAAGCTCGATTGGCTTGCCCCCACCGGAGCGACCTCCCACGACATCTATCTGAGCGGCAGCCCCGACATCGCCGACAGCACTCCCGCGTCGGAAGATTTCATGGGGAATTTCACCACCAAGCCGCTCGATGTTCTGGATGCCGCTCCCGGCAATTATTACTGGCGCGTGGACGAGCGCCTTGACTCCACGGTTTTCAAAGGTCCGGTCTGGTCATTCCTATATCTCGGCGATGACGGCGGCAACCCCATCAATTTCGAGCAACCCACCGCCTGGTGGGTTGGTGCCGACGAATCCTTCCTGCAAAGCGGTGTTCTCAGTGGTCCCGGAATTTTCTACAAGGACGGCCCCGGCACTCTCGTCCTCACGGGCAACAACACCCACAGTGGCGGCACCATCATCCGCGACGGTGTTCTGCAAATCGGCGATGGCGGCACCTCGGGTTCGCTCGGCTCCGGTCCGGTCACTGTTTATTCCACCCTTGTCTTCAATCGTTCCGACAGCTTCACGTTCGCGGGCATCCTCAAGGGTTCCGGCAATGTGATCCAAAACGGCCCCGGCGGACTCACTCTTTCCGGCACGGGCATCACCCACACCGGCAACACGATTCTTAACGGCGGTTCGCTCACTCTGGCCGGCACACCGGGTTTCAACAGCGCCATCCAAATCAATGCGGGCCAATTGAGCTTGGACACCACCAGCGGCCAAATCGTCACTCCCAAAGTCATTTCCGGCACGGGTTCCGTGACTATTAACGGCAACGGCTCCAATTGGACCCGCTTCACTGCGGACCATACTTATGGCGGCGGCACCCTCATCAATCCGGGCGGCATGCTGCTTCTTGGCAACATCACGACCGCTGGCAGTGTGCTCGGAGAAATCACCAACAACGGCACTCTCGGTCTCTATCACAGCAACGCCTGGACATTCTCCAACAACGTCAGCGGCACGGGCGCGATCAGCCTCTACAGCCCCGGCGGGAATCCGGTGACCGTCAGCGGCAACACGATCTCGCTCGCCAATCTCAACGCCCTCCAGAACCCCGGCGGCATCTTGACTAATACCATCGTCAATCTGACTGGCTCCCTCAATCTTTCTACCAACAGCACGCTAACTGTCGGTCCGGGTGCCAACGTCACCGTGGCCGGAGGGATGACCCAAGCCACCAATGCCTACAACGGCACCATGTCCACCCTCAAGGTTACCGGAGGCAACCTCACCTTCGGCGGCCTAATCAACGACGGCTGGGACGGCGCTTATAAGATTCTTCAAACCGGAGGCACTCTCACCGCCCCCGGCATCACCGGCGGCAATGGCGGTGGCACTTGGCCGACCAACACCATAACCTTGGAAGGCGGAACGCTTGTTCTCGGTGCCAGCGGCATCAACGGTCCCTACTACAAAGCACCATGGCATGGCAATGGTGGGGGCCTGACCATGAACATTAACTTTGGTGGGGCAACCCTATCCGCCAGTGCTAACTGGACCTCGAAATGGGGCGTGAACCTCACCGGCACTAATGGTAATCTCACAGTGAGCCCTGCCGGACATGCCATTACCGTCACTCGTCCCATCACCGGCATCGGCGGAATCGACCTGACCGGCAGCGGCAAGCTGATCCTTGCCGGAGCAAATACCTATAGCGGCACCACCACCGTCGGCGCGGGCACCACCTTCGGCGGCGCGGGCGGCATGACCGGCCCGGTCATTAACAACGGAACACTCGCTCCTGGCAATAACGGTTCGGGTAAGCTCACGGTTAACAACACGCTTACCATGTCTCCTGATTCAGCCATCGAGTTTCAAGTGACCGACTGGTTCGGCGAGCCCGGCACCGGTTGTGATCGCATCGCCGCCAATTCGCTGGACCTTGCCGCCACTCCTGACCATCCGGTAACGATCCGGATCAGCACCCCGTCTCCCGCCTACTTCAGTGGAGCGGTGGAAAGAACCTTCGTCCTCCTTGAGTCCACTGACCCAATTGCTGGCTTTGACCCCGCGAAGTTTGTCATCGACGCAACTTCCTTCACCGCCGACCAAGGCACTTGGTCACTCCGCAAGACCGACAATAATATCGAACTCGTAGTCACGTTGAATGGCCAAAGTATTCCCGGTCAGTTGCTCGATGAAATCTGGCATGAAATTCCTGGCGATAATCTCACAGCCGGCGCTTATAAAGCAGCCATGACACGGAAACCCGATGAGCGCCATGTAATCACCACTTCCAAAGCCTACGACAGTGGTGATCAATATATCCGGCGCGTGCGAGGCTATATCACGGCACCCGTCACCGGCACATATCAATTCTGGAGCGCGGGAACTTCAGATGTGGACATGTTCCTATCCACCTCCGCCTCTAAGTTCGACCGCCAGCTCATCCTTAATAGCAAGTTTTATACCCTCATTACTAGTTATGATGAGGACATTTCCCAGAAATCCCGACTCATCACCCTCACTGCAGGACAGAAATACTTCTTTGAAATATGGCATAAGGATAGCGCTGGTGACTCCTATTTCTCTATTGCTTGGAAGACACCAGGGGACAGTCGGAAGCTCATTCCCGCCACATGCCTATCCTCCTACGCAGGAGAAGCCAATGATCAGGACGACGACGACCTTAAGGATGACTATGAACTCGCGAATAATCTCAGCATCACTGACGATGGCCGGTCTGCCAATTCTCAAGATGGTGCCTATGGCGACCTTGATGGCGATGGTCTCAGCAACGCCGAGGAACTTAAGGCTGGTACCCGTGTCGATCTCGCCGATTCCGATGCTGACGGCGTAAATGACAGTGATGAGGTCAAAATGATGGGAACCCAGGCGCTCACGGCGGATGCCGCGCCATTCGAAAGTATCTCCACGATTCCCGGGTCATCCTACACCGCCGCTTTCGGCTCATGGATTCAGGAAAGCGGCAAAGCCCGGCAGGATTGCGTCCGTGGTTGGCTGGAATACCCGGTCACCCTTACCGCTGCCGGAGTCTATCAAATTGATCTCGCATTCACCCCGGTTGCCGACACCGGCGTTTCCCGCGACTATGAAATCCTTTTCTCCGTTGATGGCCACACCGTTCAGCGTGAGACCGCCCATCTCGCCGAAGGCACCAGCGGACATGCCAAAATCCTCAGCCCGTGGCTCGCCGCAGGCAACCATACCCTCAGGGTCTTCATTGATAATTCATATCGCTACCGCCGCGTCACCGTCGATCAGTTGGAGATACTCGCCGCCCGCGGCCCGGACTCTAACAGTAACGATATTCCGGACTGGATCGATCTGCGTCTCGCTAAATACAACAGCGTGGAAGCCCCCGCCGGGAGTTTAACTTCCCCCGTCTGTCTCGAAGGTAAAGCGAGATGGAGCGAACTCACGACCATCGCTGGAACCAACGTCCAGCCTGCTCCCAACGACCGTTGGTACGCCGATGTCCCACTCAATCCCACTCAGCCGACGGAAATCGCCGCGCTCTTGGAAAACGGTGGCCTCGTCACTAACCGTCAGATCGATTGGCTGCCCACCAACCTACTATCTACCAGTTCCCTGAATATTCGTGTGGGCGACTCCCTCAAGTTGTCAGCCTTTGCTGGCAGCGCGGGTATTCCAGCGGAAACTGTTATTCTCACCGTCGAAGGTCAGACAACCACGATCACTGCGGATCAGCCTATGGTCCATGCCTTCAACACGCCCGGCAGCATTCCAGTTCAAGTTACCCACAGTCTCAATGGTAACGTGACTAGCGCAACTGCGACAATCAACGTCATTGCTGCTCCCATCATCAAAGATCCCGTCTGCGTTGTCGGCTATTTCCGTGGACTGAATATCCCGGCTTTGCCAGTCGGCGTTAGCCTCCAGCTCGACAACCGTATAGAAATCGGGGGGGCTCCACCGACACCGCCGGAAATCAGCTCAACATCCTTCGCCTCAATAGCCTTGAAGACCGTTCCTCCGTCTTTCGTCTTAGTGGAACATCTGGCCCTATTTTGAGGGCCTTGTCCTTTAAGTCAATGCGGGTGCGAAGCTGCTACGATACAGGGCTCAAATACGTCGGTGGTCTAGGCCCAAACTCGTTTGATATTGAGATGCCCGTAATGGTAGATGGCGGGGATTCAACGCTAATACAGTTTGATATTTTTATCGGAGGTGTTGTTTTTGATAGTGGCGGGTTGACCAAAAAAATCAACGTTCCTAACGACTTGGATGAATCGGGGACCTATTTCGTTCATTTTTATAAAACAGGTTCAGGTTCGATTTGCCACCGTACTAAAATTTATCAAGATGGCGTCAGAATCGCATATTTCCAATAACAATTCACAAACTCCGAACTTTGTATGAACTTCATCAAATATCAGTTTGCTGTTGCGGGGATGTCCAGTATCCTTCTAGGAGTTGGCTATTCTGCAAATCCAGCAGTTTCCTATGTTGAATTGACTGACAGCTCAACTCATGCAGGTACTCGAAAAAGCAGGGGCACTCTCAAGTGTGTGGAGACTGACCAAAATAAAACGCTGAATGCTGTTTCAGGGATTGAAAATGGCGATGGAACGCTGCCCACATGGAGTGCTTCTTCAGGGGGGATATCCGGAAGCGGGTCTAGCGTGACTTGGACAGGAAATAGTAATTCGGCAATCACGGCAACATTGCCAGCGAAGTCTGCTACAGCGAATTTCGAAAAAGTGACGCTTGCGCCATTATTTCCTCAAAAGGTTGAGTTTTCGAAATCCACATCAGGATTAGGAGAGACTGAGGTTGGTGTATCAAACTATCTTTCTGGTTTTCAGGTAACGCCTGTTTGGAGCATTGGTGGTGCCATTAAGGGCGAATGGACGAAATGTGATTTTTACAATAATGGCGATAAAACTGGAAATAAAATTACAGTGGCAGGAACGCTTACGTTGAAGGCGCCACAACAAGAAGCTCCGTTTGTAGCTATACCGCTGGGTTTTGGTGTTTTTGTGAAGCCATATTTAGGCTTCAACCCATTTCAATTGGATGCGAGCCTTGGGTTTGAATACAATGAGGAAAAAGCAAATCCGTGGGTTAATCCTGTGGTTGGGAGTTTAACGCTCGCCGTGGGGGGGCTGCCGGAGGAAGAGCCCAGTGGGGACCCAACGTTATGAATGTCGGTATTACCGGTACAGCGAATGTCAGTGTGAGCGGCGTTGGCAATTTTGGAAGTGCAGGCAAGGATATTCAATTGCAAAGCGCTTCGTTTTCAGTAGGTAAGGTAACAGTGCCGTTCGTGGCGTCGATTGAAGTTTGGGGAGGGCGGTTGGAAATCGGAAATGCTACATTCACCGTTACAAATGGATGGACCTACCCAGTGCCAGGTCTTCCCAAAACTCTCTATACCATCCCTAGCAGTCTTTAATCTCAAATAATGAAAAAGTCTTTATTAGCACTTAGCCTTCTATTCGCTATCGCCGTCGTCGTCGCGTTACTCTTGCTGGCGAGAGGACCTGAGAAATACGATACTATTAGAATTTCCAATTACCCGAAATGGGGAGATTCTTTTGGAATGATATTTACTAAATTTGATTCGCCCATTAATGATCGGGAGTTAAAAAGATTTGAAAAGGAAGGCGCATGGGCTCATGCTTATCTCGCTAATCGTGACTTCAGGACTATTACTTACGATGAGCTTGTTGCAAACTCAACGGAGGGGTGCCTCCGTGATAGACAGGTGGAAACACGAGAAAAGTTTGAACGACGACTCACTCTTATAAGTGAACACTTCAAAAATAATCAGGAGACGCCTCAGCCAATAAATTTCATTTTATGGAAAGTCGGGCTTGATATCAAAAAGCAAAGATATTTGCTTGTTTGCACAATTGATAAGGATCATATAAACGAGAAGGATATTGATGTGGTCTTGAGGTTCCGACGGTTGACGCTTCTGAAATTTGAAGAAAAGTGGAAGTTTGCGGGAAGCTCTCTTCTTCATAGTGAGGGGCTCGCAGCATTTCCTTGGAATGACGATTCGAAAATAAGACAAATCATAAATCAAAAATGCGCTAAGTTCGAAAACCA
>CAYXZE010000039.1:0-13474 GCA_964469395.1 uncultured Luteolibacter sp. | reverse complement strand
CGTGCTCGCGACCATCGTCGCCTTCGGCGTGGTGTATAACAGCGCGCGCATCGCCCTGTCCGAACGCAGCCGCGAGCTGGCCACCCTGCGCGTGGTCGGCTTCAGCCTGGCGGAAGTCCGCGGCGTGCTCGTCGGCGAGCTGGCGATTCTAGTGCTGCTGGCGCTGCCGTTCGGCCTGCTCTTCGGCCGCGGGCTGGCGTTGTTCATCATGTCCTCATTCAGCACGGAAACCGTCCGCCTGCCGATTCTCATTAACTCGTCCACCTACTCCATCGCCATCCTCGTCGTGCTCACCGCGGCCACCTTGTCGTTCGCTCTGGTCAGCCGGATGATCGGGAATCTCGACATGGTCGGGGTGCTGAAAGCGCGGGATTGATGAAAATAATCCTTGAAAATCTAAAGTTGAACTTTAGCTTTTCAAGGAAAAGAAATGCTCTCCCGACCCCACATTTCCGAAGCGATCGCCCAAGCTTTCGCGGTGCATCCAGCAGTCGCCCTGGCCGGACCCCGACAGTGCGGGAAGACCACTTTGGCCCGTGAAATTGCGAAACAGGAGTCGGCGACGGCGTTTTTCGATCTGGAGAAAGCCACGGATGTCCGGCGCTTGGAATTTCCCGAGCAAACGCTGGGGCCGCTCAAAGGGCTGGTGGTGATTGATGAAATCCAGCGCAAGCCCGAGCTTTTCGAAACCCTGCGGGTGCTTTTGGACCGGCCGGATTCGGAAACCCGTTTTCTCCTTCTCGGCAGCGCATCCCCTCATTTGGTCAAAGGCATTTCGGAATCGCTCGCCGGTCGGGTGGGACTGGTCGATCTGGGAGGTTTTTCCCTGCGTGAAACGGGCGTGGAAACCTGGCCGGAACTCTGGCAACGCGGAGGATTTCCCCGATCTTTTCTCGCAACGAACGAGGCGGCATCGGTGACCTGGCGGAACAGCTTCATCCGCACGTTTTTGGAACGGGATATCCCTCAGTTCGGAATCAAGGTGCCGGCCGAAACCCTGCGGCGGTTCTGGACGATGATCGCGCACTATCACGGGCAGGTGTGGAGCGGCGCGGAATTCGCCCGGGCGCTCGGCAGCAGCGAGCCGACCGCACGCGCCTACCTCGATATTCTGGCGGGAGCTTACATGATCCGCATTCTGCCGCCTTGGTTCGAAAACCTGAAAAAGCGCCAGCTCAAGTCGCCGAAGATTTATGTCCGCGACTCGGGCCTGCTCCACTCGCTGCTCGATCTGGAGGACCGGCAGGATTTGTTAGGACATCCCAAGCTGGGGGCTTCGTGGGAGGGGTTCGCCATCGAGCAGATTCTCACCATCCTCGACACCCGCTCCGCCTATTTCTGGGCCACACACGGCGGCGCGGAGCTGGATCTGATGGTGACGATCCGGGGGAAGCGCCACGGTTTTGAATTCAAGCACTCGGACGCCCCCGGCACGACGCGGTCGATGCGCACGGCCATGGAGGATTTGTCGCTCGAGCACTTGTGGGTGGTCTATCCGGGGGAAGAACGGTATGACTTGGATTCGAAAATCACCGCGTTGCCCATCCAAGATGTGCCGGAGCTTGTTGCGGGATTGAAAGCGGGGTTGGCGGACTTTGCGTGATTTTCGGTGAAAGCGCCCGTAAACTCGTAACCGCCGCTGATTTTCCGCTTGGTTCATCAGCATGACCACGCTATCAAGCGTGTCATGGATGACGTCACCAAAATCCGTACTCCCGGGTCGTGTATCACACTTCAAACCCGACCGGTCGATCAATAATATGGTTAGCTCAACAAAATGAAAAAGGTAATACTTCTTACGATATTCTTACTTTCCACTGCAACGTATGCGGAGGAAATGCTATCGTTTCTTCGCGCTAAGATCGGAGATCAAACTGTGGTTTACGAATACCCACTCAGCAAAGTGGAGAAGCTACCCGAGTGGGACATGAAGGGAGAGACTCCTATTCCGTTCAACAATGCAGTCAAAAAGGCATGGGCGCACATTGAACGAGAGCATCCTAAGGCAATCCTCTTTCTTGAAGAGGTCGAGTTGGATCCCAGAGGGTATCCGGTGAAAGCTCCACCAGCGAAGAAAAAGCCATGTTGGGTATATCACTTCGAGTTCATAGACACGCGAGACGGCTCTGAGCTACCTAAGATCGTGATGTTGATGGATGGCACTATACTGATCCCGACTCCAGCCCAACCCAAAAAATGAGCCTAAAATCACCGGCACTCGCGCTCATTCTCGCGACCATCTTAAGCACTTCGGCGCAAGCAGATCTCGATCATATTGATCCTGAGACGCAAAAAATCGCGCTGACCCATGCGAACGAGTTGTTTCTAAAGCGGGATATTCCGGGCTTGAGGGAGCTTCTCAACCAATCACACCTCTTCGTTAAACAGGATGTCGCGCTCAAGCTGGGAAGGTTAGGAGCCAAGGAAGCAATCGAAGAACTCCGTCAGCTCGACAAGACTTATGCCAACTTCGCGTGCGCGCAATCAGGCCAGTTCGGTGTCGCCGTAGCCCTTATCGAGAACCCGGAGAAAGCGAGCCAGCGCACTGTCCTCCTTGAACTGGCCACGGAATCCGGAAAACATCCAAAGCATGCCGCCTCGGTCATTGATCAGGCGGGTCGAGAGTTGAGCAGGTTCGAAGGGAACGACATCGAAGAGAGGTTGGCCAATATCAACACATACGGAGCACAGTTCACCGTGCTCGCTCTTCAGTGTCGCAAGCTTTCGTCATCTGATGCCATCGCCAAGTGCATCAATGTGCTTGAGGGGCACGAAACTCCCCTGAAAGCCGAAGCCGCGCAGTCCCTGCTGATTTCCAGTGGCAAGCCCGCCACCACACCCGTTAAGGAACTCAAGGCAAGAGTCGAAGCAACGATCAAGACATCGGACCCCACATTTACACTGCCAAAAACCATTGCAAGCAGGTGCGAGGATATACTTCGAATTATATCGGATGGCGAAATAATCGTGGCCCCAAACGGGCGATAAGCTTTTCAATTTCACTTCAACCTTCCATTCAGCCGCGTCCGTTGGAGCGTTTTAACGCAAAAATATGAAACTCATCACAAGCATCCTCATCGCCAGTTGCCTGCATGCAGCCGCATCAGATCCTTCGCAATCGCCTCTTAAAGACCCAACCGGCAAGAGCAAGTTCTCGGAACGCTCCCGACTCCTGGCCGACCTCGATGGCGACGGCGTTGATGACATGTTGCTTTCTGGCGGGCCGGAAGACTTCGGGACGATGGGTGGACCGTGGGCTGTTTATCTCAATCGAAAGGGGGAGTTTATCCGCGTTGGCGAGGTTTGGGCGCATTCCATGGCAATCGCCATTGAGGCCGACCAGGCACGCATTCACACGGATTTGAAAACCCGCCGATATGCCCGTATTTGGGTCTATTTGAGAGCGGGTGGGGGTGCGGGTGGATTTGGATATTATCGCGTTGGTGAGGAGTCTGTTGACAAGATGGCCTCTATCGAAATTTACCCGGGTGACGGCGGCACGCCCCTTGGGAATGCCATTTACGAGGCGACCTTCAAGAAATCGCCGATTCCATTCACGATCCAGAGAAGCACGACTGCGGCAGATGGCACGGTGAAATGGAACAAAACCCAGCCCTAACGATTTTGTAAATCAAGTCTCTGGGAGCGGTTCCGGTTCCTGCTACAATCGCAGACTTCCCTCGGCTTATTCCGTCCGCGGTTGGGAGTTCAAGGGAACTTGCCGAGGGTGGTTCTTGAACCGGGTGGCAGGCTCGCCTATGAAAGCGGACACGAAACAATGGCCACGCCCGCACTCCAACCCACCAATGACAGCGCACCCTGGGAAACGCCACGCGGCGCCAATGGCAAACACCTCGGCCGCCGGGCATTGCCGTGGCTGGGCGGGCTTTTGCTGATCGCGCTGGTGGCGTGGGGACTGTGGCCGAAGCCGGTGATCGTGGAGACCGGCGTGGTGGTCCGCGGACCGCTGACGGTGCGGGTTTCCGAGGAGGGCAAGACCCGTGTTAGAAACCGTTATGTGGTGGCGGCTCCGGTGGCGGGGAAAATGCTCCGCGTGCCGCTGAAGCCGGGCGACGAGGTGAAGGCGAGTGAAACGGTTCTAACCGCCATCGAGCCGGTCGCGCCGCCGCTGCTGGATCCCCGCGCCCGCACACAGGCGGAGGCGGTCGTTTCGATGCACGAGGCCTCGCGCAGGCAGGCCGTCGAATCGCTCGATGCGAAACGCGAGGCCCTGCGAGTGGCGGATGCCGATCGCGACCGAATGCGTGCCGTGACCCGCGCCGGCAGCTTGTCCGAGTCCGACCGCGACCGGATGGAGGGCGATGCCTCGATGCGCGCTGCGGAAGTCCGGGCCGCGGAGTTTTCCCTGCAAGTCATCGACTACGAGCTCGCCCAGGCGCGCGCCGCATTGGAGCGGCCGGATTCCAACACCGCCGGCAATCTGGTGGAAGTGAAGTCGCCCGTTTCCGGCCGCGTGCTCAAGGTCATGCAGGAAAGCGAAATGGTCGTAACTCCGGGGACGCAGATTCTGGAAATCGGCGATCCGGCGGACATCGAGATCGAGGCGGAAATCCTCTCGCGCGATGCGGTGGGCATTCAGCCCGACGACGCGGTGGAGATCGAGCAATGGGGCGGCGAAAGCCCGCTCAAAGGCCGGGTCCGCCGGGTGGAGCCCGCGGCGTTTACCAAGGTTTCCGCGCTGGGGGTGGAGGAGCAGCGGGTCATCGTCCTCAGCGATCTCATCGAGACTCCGGAGGCCGCCAAGGCGCTGGGCGACCGCTACCGCGTGGAAGTGCGGGTGGCGGTCTGGCATGCGGACGACGTGGTGGTGATTCCCGCGGGGGCCTTGTTCCGCGAGGGAAATGTTTGGAAAACCTATGTCTTCAAGAACGGCCGGGCCAAGCTCACGAACGTGGAAGCCGGTCACTCGGACGGTCGTTTCACGGAAATTCTATCAGGAATCCATGCCGGGGATGAAGTGCTGCTGCATCCGCCGGATACGGTGAAGGATGGCACGGCGGTCACCAAACGGGGCGAATGAGGGGGGAAAGTTGATGGTTGAGAGTTGAGAGTTGATGGAAAGATCAGAATCGGCCCTCTTTCTCTCGACCTTCGACCTTCGACTTCTTCCGTCCATGACCGTCCGCTGCGTCCTTGGCAAAAGGCTTCGCACGGTTCTTTCACATCGACGCTCACAGAGCGCCGCTACATTCTCGGAACGCGCTACCTCTCAACTCTCAACTCTCTTCCACCCGATGAGCTCTCCCACAACCCGCCCGACACGCGGCAAACTCATCCGCCTGATCGGCGGCGCGCTCATCCGTGCGGTTTATCGAATCCGCACGGTGAATCCCGAGCGCATCCCGAAAAATGGAGGCGCGCTGCTGTTGCCGAACCATGTGACCTTCGCGGATGGCTTTTTCATCACCGCCGCCTGCCCGCGGCCGGTGCGCTTCGTGATGGACGAGGTGTTCACGGCCAGCCTGGCGGTGCGCCTGTTCACCAGCATTTTCGATACGGTGACGATCCGCCGCGACCAGCCGCGCGAGGCGATCCGCATCACCATCGAGGCGTTGAAAAACGGCGATGTCGTGTGTCTGTTTCCCGAAGGCCAGTTGACCCGCACCGGGACGCTTTGCGAGCTGCGGCGCGGCTTCGAGCTGATCGCAAAGAAAGCGGGCCATCCCTTGATTCCGCTGTGGTGTGACGGCTCGTGGGGTTCGATTTTCTCGTTCGAGCGCGGACGGTTTTTCCACAAGATTCCCCACCGCATGCCGCACGGGATGACGCTGGCGTTCGGCGAGGAAATCCGGCCGGAGGACGCGGATCCGGAAATCGTCAGGCACGGGCTGTTAGTCACCGCCGCCGCCGCGATCACGGCCCGTTTTCAAGCGCCCTGCTGGGAAAAACGGATGCCGTCGGGCAAGGGAGTGGCGGCCAGGGATTTCCGCGCGAGCGACGAAGCCACCCGCCGCCGGATGTGGGCGAACGGCCATCAAATCGGCCAGGTCAACGCGTTGCAATGGCGGCAGCCGTTTTACGTTTTGAAGGGTGATCCGGTGCAGCGCGGCCTTCTCGGATTGGTCGCGGCGTTTTCCGAATTGTTCGGCGCGAAGGCGAATCGCGAGGAGTGGATCGATGGCGGAAAAGACGCGGTCTGGGTCGGCGGAGACGAACTCCGCAACCTGTTAGGAACCACCCTGTTGTCGAAGGAAATCGTGTTTTACGACTTCGGCCAGCACGCCCTGGAGCCGGTTTACCGGGCGGGCCTCACCCATTGTCCGTGCCTCGCGGTGGATGGAACGGTGATCTCGATGTCGATGCCGGACCCGGAAAAACCCGCGCCCGACAGCGAATTCCAACCCGGTCGCAAGCCCGGCACCTGGGGCAAGCTGCTGCCCGGCTGGTTCCTGCTCCCGGCGGAAAACGGCGGCTTCCGCGCGCACGGTCCGGCGGCTCCGGCGGAGGGGCTCGCGCTGCCCCCCGACTGCTATCCAGACGCGGAAGGCTTCCTGGTCCGCAAGGTGGATCCTCGGAAGCGGCATTGATCTCACTTCATCACATGCTCTAACAACATTCCCTGAACCGCGCAGTAGAACTTGGAGCGGATGAAGGCCGCCCGCCGCTCCAGGGAGAGGCCTTGCGGGTTGATCGTTTCGGCGGGGCCGAAATGAAAGTGCTCTTCGAGCGCGAGGCGGGCTTGGTTGAGCGCGCTATACCAGGGAAAGGCGTCGTCGGGAGTGATCCACAGCGGTCCCGGCCCGCCGTCGGCGTGAAAGGCCGCGGATTCGATGGCCGCGCCGACTTCTGCGAGCTCGTCCTGAAAGCCCTCGCGCAGGTCCGGGACGACGTATTCCTCCCAATCCTCGCCGCCCGCCTCCTCGCTGATCAGCCCGCCGAGACGGCTGGCGAGATCGGTCTCACCGCCGTTCGCATCGGAGATGATGGAGCGGAGCAGCTCCCAATCACTGGCGTCCTCCGTGTCGATGCGGAGGCCGCCCTCAAGTGTGGGCATGGCTTTCATTCGGCTTTTTCGAGGGAGGTTTTCAACTGATGGGTCTGGAGTTGCTGGGCGTAGAACTCGGCTTTTTCACGCTCGCCGGACCACACGATCGAGCGGCCCGCATTGTGGATCTGCATCATCAGGGTCGTCGCCTTCGGTTCGTCGTAACCGAAAATTTTCATGAGCACGAAGGTGACGTATTGCATGAGGTTCACCGGATCATCGTGGACGATGACGTTCCACGGGACGATGGTCTCGGTCTTCTCTTCGCTGCGGACAAGCGTTTCGGTATCGGCCATGGTGTTAGATTTCGGCGGTGGCGGGCTCGGGGGCGTCCACCCATTTTCCATGTTCGCGGATGAGGTCGGTGAGGCGGCTGACGGCCTCTTCTTCCGGGATGTTGAACTTCACGGCGGTCTTGCCGACGTAAAGGTTGATCTTGCCGGGCGCGCCGCCGACGTAGCCGAAGTCGGCGTCGGCCATTTCACCCGGGCCGTTGACGATGCAGCCCATCACCGCGATCCGCACGCCCTTGAGGTGGCCGGTGGCGTCGCGGATTTTCCGGGTGGTGTGCTGGAGGTTGAAAAGCGTGCGGCCGCAACTCGGGCAGGCGACGTAGTCGGTTTTGAAAATGCGGGCACCGGCGGCTTGCAGGATGTTGTAGGCGAGCCGCAGCGATTGGCCGGGCGCGGTCTCGCCTCTAACAAGAACGGCGTCGCCGATGCCGTCGCATAGCAGCGAGCCGATGTTGCGCGCGGCGGGCAGCAGGGCCGTTAGAAAATCGGTTTCGCCGACGGGCGGATGCAGCGTGTCCTTGAGCAGGATCGGGTGGCGGGGATCGACGCGGAACGCGAGCTCGCGGAAGGCGGGGATGACTTCGAGGTCGAGGCCGTCGGCGACGGTGATGAGGCGGGGTTCGGTCTCGTCATTGAGCGCGGAAACGGCCGCTTCATCGCGCGGGTCGATTTCCACGACGCCGGATTTTTCGAAAATGATCTCCGGTTTGAAATCGCCCATGCCGGCGATCTTGTGGGCCAGCGCGTTCCAACGTTCCTGGGTGGTGAAGACCCGCACGGTTTTCTCGCCGCCGAGTTCGTGGCCCATGATTGTTAGGACGGAGCTGCCGCGTTTTTCGTAGGAAAAGGGGTCGTAGGTAGCTGGGACTTCCAGTCCCAGCCCTGGAGTTTGGCCCCTGCGGGCCGGGAAGTCCCTGCCACTTTCAACTTTGCTGCGCTTGTTGAAGGGAGCGGCCAGCGCCTGTGCGACCGGGATTTCATGAATCGCGTCTTCCGTCAGCGAGACCCGGATGGTATCGCCGATGCCATCGGCCAACAGCGAACCGATGCCGATGGCGCTCTTGATCCGGCCGTCCTCGCCGTCGCCGGCCTCGGTCACGCCGAGGTGGATCGGGTAGTTCCAGTCCGGGCCTTCCGCGTCGAGCCGGGCGACGAGCAGGCGGTAGGCCTCGATCATGACCTTCGGGTTGGACGCCTTCATCGAGAAAACGAAATTGTGATAGTCATTTTCCCGCGCCAGACGGGCGAATTCCAAGGCGCTCTCGCACATGCCGAGCGGCGTGTCGCCGTAGCGGTTCATGATGCGGTCGGACAGCGAGCCGTGGTTGGTGCCGATCCGCATCGCGCGGCCGAGATCCTTGCACAGGAGCACCAGCGGCGTGAATTCCTCGCGGATGCGTTCGAGCTCCTCGGCATATTGGGAATCGCTGTATTCGCGGATTTCGAACTTTTTCTTGTCCGCGTAGTTGCCCGGATTGACCCGGACTTTTTCCACCCATTTCGCGGCTTCGAGCGCGGCGTCGGGCTTGAAATGGATGTCCGCGACCAGCGGCACCCGGCAGCCCGCCGCGCGCACTTCGCGGGCGATGTTTTCCAGATTCGCCGCGTAAATCCTCGTTTGCGCCGTGATCCGCACGATTTCACACCCAGCCTCCGCCAATCCGAGCACTTCCGCGACGCAGGCCGGGGTGTCGCGCGTGTCCGAGGTAATCATGGATTGCACGCGGATCGGATGGTGCGCGCCGACGCCCACATTTCCCACCATCACCTCGCGGGTGATCCGGCGGGAATAATGCAACAGATCCGGGCAGTAGCGCAGGGGTGCGGACGAATTCATTTCAAAAAGGATGTAAACGAGAAATCGCCCACCGGCAACGGTTGCGTGAGGGTTGAAAATTTACCGGGCCTTTACGGACACCGCAGTGGAAGGAAGGTAAAAACAGGCGTCATGAATACCAAAAACGCTCTTATCATCGGCCTCCTCGCCGCCTCACCGCTTCTCGCGGAGGAAATCCCCAATCCCGCCATCCAATACACCGGATTCGTGAAGCTCACCCGGGAACTCGAACCGGTCCGGTCGAAAAACCGGGTCAGCGAGGCGGATTTCCTCAAAATGGCCGCCGAACCCGGCACCGTGATTCTCGATGCCCGCAGCACCGACAAATTCGAACGGATCCACGTCAAGGGCGCGCTTCATCTCGCGTTCACCGACTTTACGGAAGATGCCCTGAAAAAAGTCATCCCGGACAAAACCACCCGCATCCTCATTTACTGCAACAACAACTTCGACAAGGAGCCCATCGGGTTTGCGAGTAAAACCGCCACGGTGGCGCTCAACATCCAGACCTTCATCAACCTTCACGCCTACGGTTACAAAAACGTTTATGAACTCGGTCCTTTCCTTGATGTGAAGACCACCAAGATCCCTTTTGAGGGAAACAGCGTTCCCAAATAGTCCATGGACTTGCCACCCGGCTCCCCTCCCACAATCCTACGCACGTGTCGGAAATCACCATCCTCGTCATCGAAGACGATCCCGCGGTCCGCCAGGGGATCGTCGATGTGCTCGAATACGCCGGCTACCGGACTCTGGAAGCGCCGGACGGCCACAGCGGCATGGATCTCGCGTTGAAATCTAACTACCGGCTGTTGTTGCTGGATCTCGTGATGCCCGGGCCATCCGGTTTCGACATCCTCGAAGCCCTGAAACGCAAGCGTCCCGGCCAGGCCGTCATCATCCTGTCCGCCCGCGGCGAGGAAAACGACCGCGTCCGCGGCCTGGTCAACGGCGCGGACGACTACGTGGTGAAACCTTTCAGCATGAAAGAGCTGTTAGCCCGGGTGGATGCCGTGCTCCGCCGCACCTGCGAGCGGGCCGCCCCCGCCGACAACCGGCCGGTCCCGGGTGGCAGCGTGGATTTCAAGGACCGCACCCTGCATTTCAGCGACGGCCGCAGCGAGGAACTCTCCGAGCGCGAGAACGACCTGCTCCGCTACTTGCTGGACTCGCAGGGCCGCATCGTCAGCCGCGAGGAAATCCTCCGCAACCTATGGGGCCTCGATCCCGACCGCACCGAGACCCGCACCATCGACATGCACATCATGCATCTCCGCGCCAAGCTCGGCGACAAGGACCAATCCCTGCTCGCGACCGTGCGCGGCAAGGGCTATCGTTGGACGTCATGAAAAATCAACCCGTCCCGAGTTCGCGCTTTAGCGTGCTTCTTCGCAGGCTAAAGCCAAAACTCCGGACAAACCATCGACTCTCGACCCCATGAAAACCTCCCGCAGCCTGCTCATTTGGGCCACCCTCGCGCTGTGCGGCGTGATGGTGTTGGGCGCGATGTCCTGGCTGACGCGCGGCGTGCTCGCCTCGGAAAAGGAACGCGCCGGAGCCGAGGCCCGCGCCGATCTGGAGGAATGCACCCGGCTCGCGCTGTGGCGAATGGATGCGGCCGGCGCGGCGATCGTCTCCGCGGAAAACCGGCATCCCGCAGCCGATTATCAAGCGGGATCAACCACTCTCTCTGCGGACAACGATCCGCTGACAAAGCTTCATTTCGAACTCCGCGAAAGCGGCCGGCTGTCCTCGCCGGAAGCCGCCCGCGACAAGCTCGCGGCCTTGCAATCTTTGTTAGGAAAAACCCCGATTCCCGGCGATGAATGGTGCCAGCTCAAATGCGCCGCGGATGCCGGCGAGACCGCCTGGGGTCAGGTTCCCAAGGACGCGCCTGAAGAAAAATCAACCAACACCCAGCTTCGGAAAAGCAAAGCGGACAACCGTTCGGACATTGCCTATCAGACGAATTTCAACGTCGCGGAAAAAACCCAGCGGGCGAAAACGGTCGAGGAAACCGTGTCCAGCAACGCATTCAATCCCGCGACCCAGGGATATGTGCAAGCCATTCAAATGGACGGAAACCACCCGCCCGTCACCGAGCTCGGCACGATGCGCGCCGTCTGGATTGGCGGCGACCTGTTCCTGCTCCGACAGCTCACCCGGGCACAGGGGGAAAAGGGCGTGCAGGGCGTCTGGCTGGACCACGAGGTGCTGAAACAACGCCTGCTCGCCGAAGTGAAGGACCTCCTCCCGGCGGCCGATCTAACCGCCGCGACCGACGCGGCGCGGGATCCGCTCGCGCTCGTATCGTTTCCCTTCCGCCTGATCCGCAATCAAACCGCGCCGGTGGTGCGGGCGTCTATCAACGGGCCGCTGCTCATCGGCTGGGTCGCCGTATGGCTCGCGCTTCTAACCACCTGCTGGCTCGTCCACGGCGTGATGCGCCTCAGCGAGCGCCGCGCCTCGTTCGTTTCCGCCGTCACCCACGAGCTCCGCACGCCGCTCACCACCTTCCGCCTCTATTCCGACATGTTGGAAAGCGGCGCCGTGAAACCCGAGAAACGCGGCGACTACCTGCGCGTCCTCTCGCGCGAGGCGGACCGGCTTACCCATCTCGTCGAGAACGTCCTCTCGTTTTCAAAGGTCGAGCGCGGCAGCGCCCGCTCCCTGATCCGCGAAACCACCGTGGCCGACCTGTTAGAACCGATGCGCGACCGCCTCGAAGCCCGCCTCGCCACCGCCGGAATGACATTGGAAATGGACGCATCCTGCGCGCTCCGCGTGCGCGTGGACACCGCCGCGGTCGAGCACATCCTTTTCAATCTCATCGACAACGCGGCCAAATACGCCGCCGCCGGTGATCCGCCGCAAGTCCGAATCCATGTTAGAAAAACCGGCGCTACGGTGGAAATCCTCGTCACCGACCACGGCCCGGGCATCCCCGCAGCCGAGCGCCGGCGGATTTTCCGGGCCTTCCACAAATCCGCCCGCGAGGCCGCGGAAAGCCGCCCCGGCGTGGGTCTCGGTCTCGCCCTTTCCCGTCGCCTGGCCAAGTCCATCGGCGGCAGGCTGGAATGCGTCGATTCGGAAAAAGGCGCGTGTTTCGTGCTGGGTTTGCCGCTCGCGAAAATTTGAAATCGTAACAATTCAGCACTCCCGGCGCTCCTTGAAAAAAATCGCAAAACCCGGAGTTTCACGACGAAATTGCTCCGCTATATTTCCACTCATGAACACCGCTTTGAAAACCTCGAACGCCCTCTTCCATGCCGCCGCGTCTGAAATGTTAGGCATGGCTCCGGAATCATTCCGCGGCGGCGGCAAGGGCGAGCTCATACGGTTCGCCCTCGGGGAATGTTCGCTAGGCTCGATCCTCGTCGCCGCATCGGAAAAGGGCGTGTGCTGCATCACCCTGGGCGACGACCCGGAATTCCTGCTGGCCGATTTGCAAAACCGTTTCCGCCATGCCGAGTTCATCGGTGGCGACGGGGATTTCGAAAACCTCGTCGCCAAAGTCGTCGGCCTCGTGGAAGCGCCTCGGCTCGGACTCGATCTACCGCTGGATGTTAGAGGCACCGCCTTCCAGCAGCGCGTCTGGCAGGCCCTGCGCGAAATCCCCGCCGGCTCCACCGCGAGCTACGCCGGGATCGCCGAAAAAATCGGCAGTCCCAAGTCCGTGCGCGCCGTGGCCGGAGCCTGCGCCGCGAACTCCATCGCCATCGCCATTCCCTGCCACCGCGTGGTCCGTCACGATGGCAATCTCTCCGGCTACCGCTGGGGCGTCGAACGCAAGCGCGCACTGCTAGACCGCGAAGCCAATATGGAGGGTTGAACTTCGGTCAACCCGGGTTGGCCGAAGTCCGACCCTCCATAAAGGGCAGCCCTCAAGCCACCAGCGCTTTCAACCGTCGGCAGACTTCCTCGACATTCGCGCGGGAGTTGAAGGCGGAGATGCGGAAATAGCCTTCGCCCGCCGAGCCGAAACCGGAACCGGGAGTGATGACGACCTGGGCTTCGCCTAACATTTTGTCGAACATGTCCCACGAGCTGAGTCCGGCGGGACAGCCGACCCAGACGTAGGGCGCGTTTTCACCACCGAAGACGGACAGTCCGGCCGCGGCGGCAGCTTCGCGGAGAAGCTTGGCATTGCCCATGTAGTGCTCGATGAGCGCGCCGACCTGCTGTTTTCCTTCAGGAGAGAAAACGGCGGCGGCGGCTTTTTGCACCGGGTAGCTGGCACCGTTGAACTTGGTGCTGTGGCGGCGCGACCAGAGCTGATGGAGCGGGATGCGTTCGCCGGTGTCGGACTTGCCGCCAACGGATTTCGGGATGACGACG
>CAYXZE010000038.1:5061-13558 GCA_964469395.1 uncultured Luteolibacter sp. | reverse complement strand
CCCTTTTCCAATGATTCTGCTGTTAATGATTCTGCCTCTTTCTTCATCTTGTCTTCTGTCTTGAAGTCTTCTGTCTTTGTTTTTCCGAGTATTCCGCCGTTCACATTTTTGAATTCAGGGTCAATGGCTGGCGAAAGGCGGGCTTGAAAGACTTTTCTTTCTCAGCTCATTGGCGCGTGGGCCGAAGTCCCACCCCCCTTATAGGAATGGATTGCTTACTCGTTCTTCACCAAGCGTTGTCGCGGGGCCGTGGCCGGGGAGGAGGATGGTGGAGTCGGGTAGGGGAGTGAGGACTTCCTTCAGGCGCCGGAGCGCGTGCTGATAGAGCGCGGGGGTGGCGCAGCCGCCGATGGAACCGGCGAAGAGGGCGTCGCCGGTGACGAGGACGGGTTGGGCGAGACCGTCGATGTGGTAGCCGAGGGCGGGATCGGCGTGGCCGGATAGATCGCAGGCGCGGAGGGTGAGCGGGCCGCGGCGGATGGCGTCGCCGGGCTGGATGGGGCGGGCGTGCCCGATATGGGAGCCGTGAAGAATGTTTCCCCTCGCGATGAAGGACGGGATGCCGCCGATGTGATCGTGGTGGGCGTGGGTGATGAAGATGCCGTCGAGTGATGAGACGCTCAGGGCGTCGAGCGCGCCGGTGCAGGAGGTCGGTTCGTAGCCGGTGTCGAACAGGATCGCGGTGTCGCCGGAGCGCACGAGCCAGGCGTTGACCTGCTCGTCGTCGAAGGGCAGGTCGAGGCGGTGGATGTTGGGATCTGTTAGGTTCGCGGGAAGGTAACGGTCGTGCCTGGCGAGCGCGTCGGGATTCAGGCCTAGCACCGGGGCGAGGCGGCGGGCGGTGGCGGCGGAGAAGTTTCCGCGCGAGAACGAGAGCACTTCGTTCTCGGAGAGTCCCGCCCGCAAAGCGGCCTCGCCCGGTGCGAGGGCGAGGCCTTTGAAGGCTTTGCGAATGACGTAGGTGAAATCGTCTTCGAGCATGGGAATCATCTCATCCGATAGTATCCATCCGAGTTGTTGATGAAATAGGCGTCGTGCGGATCGAGGCGGGGAAGCCAGACGAAGGGTTTGCCTTCGGCGTCGATTTGTTCGGTAAGGGCGACCTGGCGGGCGACCTTCGGTGGTTCCACGGCATCCGGATCCTTGGTGAAGGAGGTTTCGTCGATGCCGTTGACGATGTGGTTCACCCACTTCAGTTCCTTCGCCTGCTCGCCGAACTCGCTCCAGTCGCCGCTGGTGGATTTGGCATACATTTTCTTGATGAATTCATCCGCGGTGATGCCCATTTTCCGGGCGATCGGCGGGCCGAAACGCTGCCACCAGCGCTGGCTTTCTTCGTGGAATTCCCGTTGCTGGGTGAGGTTGAGGCGGCCGAAAAACGAGCTGCTGATCTGGTGATGCAGGATGACCGCGTTCGGGTAGGCGTAGGATTCCTTGGCGAGCGTGGTGATGGCGGCGGCCATGGAGGCGGCGAAGGATTTCACGACGACGTGAACCGGCGCGTCGCTGGATTCCATGGCCTTGAGGATGCGGTAGCCGGCCATGACCGAGCCGCCGGGGCTGGCATCAATGACGATGAAAATGGGCAGTTCGCGATCCTTGTTATTCCAATACTGGATGCGGCTGGTGACGAAATCGGCGGTCTCGCTGACGATCGGTCCGTTGAGCGGGATGCGGCGATCGGACACGACGAGGATGCCGTTTTCCTTGAGCGGGTTTTTCAGGAATACCGGTTTGGCGTCCGCGAATCGGGCGCGTTTGTCGGAGGTTTCGATGCGGGCGATGTCGTTTTGGAGCCGGGTGATTTCCAAGGATGCCTCGCTTTGGGCGGCTTTGAGGTCGTTGGTGAGTTTCTCGGCGCGGATGCGGGAGAGTTCGCCTTCCTTGGCGAGTTTTTCTTTTTCCGCTTCGATTTTTGCCAGCTCGGTTTGGAGCGCGGTCTGGCGTTTGGCGGTCTCGAGGGCGAGTTTTTCATTCATCAACTCGCGTTCCAGCTTCAAGCGGGTGACCTCGGCACGCATGGCGTTGGTGGCCTGGGTCAGGCGCTCGGCCTGGAGCTTGTTGTCGGCGGCGAGGGCTTCCTGTTCCTTGGTGACGGCCTCCAGGGCGGGGTCTTTGGGTTTGGGGGCCGGGGGTGGTGTGGCGGCGGGCGCTGCCGGCGGACTCGTGGCTTCGGCGGGCGTGGCGGTGGAAATGTCCTTGGCGGGAAGCCAGGCGGTGAGGGCGAGGCCGATGAGGGCGGTGCGGAGCGGGGTGGGTTTCATGATTTTTTTCTGGAACGGTGCCGGGAGGCGGGATTGTTCGGAAATTTTACGAATCGCGGGATTTCCGGGCCTTCGCGCGGATGCCAATGAGTACGATGATGCCCGCGAATGCGAGAAAACAAACGGCTGCGATGCCCAGGACGGTGAAAAGCCGGCTGCTGGCGGAATCCACCTGCTTGTCGGTGATCCGGTCGACCGGGTTCTCGCCGGGATTGCGGCTCAGGATGACTTTTCCGTCGATGACTTCGACGCGGGTGAGCTTGCCCATGGCCGGGCCGATGACCGGATCGGTCAAATACCGCTCGGTGATGCGGTAGGGCGACATTTGCTCGATGAACTGGGGGGCGACTTGCTTGCCGGGGACCTCGATGGTGTCGAGGCTGAGGACGATCTCGCGCTTGAGCAGGGTGGGGCGGGCGATCATGGTGCCGTTCAGGTAGCGGGAATCGGAGGCGATCCAACCGGGTTCGTCTTCGCGGGCGAGGCGGGGCGGGCCGTTGAGCGGGAATGAAATCGCGATGCGTAGTTTTTCGTCCTCGATGGCGAGGACGCGGAAGGTGCCGCGGAGTTCCTTGAAGGCCTCGTAGGTGGCGATGGCGAGGTTCAGATCGTCGGCGGTGAGGGCGAGCGAGGTCGCGGCGTCGCCGGCGAGTTGCTGGCGGAAGGTTTCGACGCGTTGAGCCAGATCACTGAGCGCGGCTTCCTGGTTTTCGATCGGCGTGACTTCGATGGTTACGGGTTTTTCGACGGTGAATTTGGCGATTTCACCGGACTGCCGGAAGAGGGTGAGGACCGAGAAACCGATCAGGAAAACCATCACCGCGAGGGCGGCGATGAGGATGGCGCAGCCAGCGAAGGGGGAGCGCGCGCTGTCGTCTTTGGCGGTGTTGGATGGATTCATCAAATGCTATGGAAATGGGGAGTCACGGGTCCGTGGGACGGTCTTTCGCGTCCTGGATCGGCGGCAGTTCGTCGCTGGCGTGCGGGTCGTTTTGCGGATACTCTTCATGCCAGCCGTCATCGCCGTCATCGCCGGCTTCGGCCGCATGGGGATCCTGTTGGGGATGGTCCTCCAGCCACCCGTGCTCTTCCTGATAGACGGCGGCTTCCTGGGCCCGCAGTTTTTCCTCGCGGGCAAGCTGGCGCTCCATGCTTTCGCGGGCTTCCTGTTCTTCCCGGATGCGGTTTTTCTTGCGGTCGAAGTAGGCCAGCCAGATGCAGATTTCATAGAGCAGGATCATCGGCATGGCCATCAGCAGGAGGGTGAAGACATCGGGCGTCGGAGTCAGAATGGCGGCGGCCACGAAGATGCCGACGATCGCGTAGGAGCGGGTTTTCGACATCGTCTCATAGCCGAGCAGGCCGAGTTTTACGAACACCATCACCACCACCGGCAGCTCGAAGGACAGGCCGAACAGCAGGGTGAACTGGGTGGCGAAGGAAATGTAGTCGTTGATCCGCCAGTCGTTGGAAATCCCCATGCCGCCGGTCCACTGATAGAAAAACAGCAGCGCGCGCGGCAGCACCCAGCAGTAGGCGAAGGCCGCGCCCGCCAGAAACAGGCTGAAGCCCACCGCCATCGCCGGCCACATCACGCGTTTTTCATGGTTGTGGAGGCCGGGCAGGACGAATTGCAGGATGAAAAGCAGCAGCAGGGGAAACGCCAATACGACTCCGGCGACGAATGACAGCTTCATGGACAACATGAAGCCGTCGGTCGGCTTGAGCGCGGACATCATTTTCTGGCTGCCTTGGGCGTGGCTGTCGGTGTTCGGCTTGGTTTTGAGCAGTGCGCTGACTTGGAGTTTGAGTTCTCTGGTTTCAGGCAGCGAGTTGACGAATGTCTCGCGCTTTTTTTCCGGAAGCAGCAGGGCGGCCCTCAGCAAGCTCACGGACTTGGCCTGGAAGGCGAGGTTCTCATCGCCGAGGGAGCGGTAGAACAGTTCGCGCGGTTCCGGGGCCAGATTCATCGCCGCGTGCTCGATGTCGCGGGCTTTTTTCCAGATTTCCACCGTGACCGGGCGGGGGGCGTCTTGCGGCAGGGTGGCCTCAAGCTGGGTGAGCATCATTTGCTCCACCGGGTGACGGAAGAAATCCATCAGATTCTTGTTGAAGGAAAAGCAGGCGATCATCGAGATCAACAGCGTGATCACGATCCGGGTGATCATGGTGCGTAGATCCTCGAGGTGTTCGAGAAACGGTTTTTCGTGGTCCGGATGCGTGTGCTCGCGGAGCTGGATGACTTTTTTCAGCAGATACATTGCCTGTGGGGCGGGGATTCAAGCCCTGCGACCGGCGCATCGCAAGGGCAGATGTTTTTTTGAGGGGAAATCGGGCGTTGCGGCTTGGGCGGGCATGCGCCATTTTCCGGCGGCTCCGGGCACCCCGGAAATTTTTCCCATGCTAAAACACGAATCTCTGATCGCTGAATTTCCGGCTCTGGATCGCCTGATCCAGGGAAAGCCTTTGATTTATCTGGATAACGCGGCGACCACGCAGAAGCCGATGGCGGTGTTGCTGACATCCCGCCATTACTACGAGGCGCTGAATTCCAACATCCACCGCGGCACCCACTACTTGGCCCGGTTGGCGACGGAGGCGTTTGAAAATGCCCGGAAAACGATCGCGACCCACCTCAATGCGGCCACTCCGGACGAGGTGGTTTTCACCTCCGGCACCACGGATGGCATCAATCTGGTCGCGAACATCCTTTCCCTTTCCGGCCGGATCCAGGCGGGTGACGAGGTACTCATCTCGACGCTGGAACATCATTCCAACATTGTTCCCTGGCAGATGCTGTGCGAGCGGACCGGCGCGGTGCTCAAGGTGATTCCCTGCCACGAGGACGGCACGCTGGATCAGGAGGCCTTCCTTTCGCTGCTCAACGAGCGCACGAAAATCCTCGCGGTGACATGGATTTCCAACTCGTTCGGCACCGTCAACCCGATCGCGGAAATGACCATGGCCGCGAAAAACGCCGGTGCGCTCGTCTTGATCGACGCCGCGCAAGCCACCGCCCACATGCGGATCGACGTGCAGGCACTGGGCATCGATTTCCTCGCCCTGTCCGGGCACAAGGTTTACGCACCGACCGGCACCGGCGTGCTGTGGGGCCGGGCGGATGTGCTCGACGCCCTGCCGCCCTGGCGCGGCGGCGGCGAGATGATCAAGGAGGTCTCTTTCGCGAAAACCACATACAACGAGCTGCCTTTCAAATACGAGGCCGGCACTCCGAACATCGAGGGAGCCATCGCCCTTGCCGCCGCTCTGGACTTCATCAACGGCATCGGCCTGGCGGAGATCCAGCAGCACGAGCGGGCGCTGATCCGCTCCGCCGCCGAGGCGCTGGCCGGGATTCCGGGGGTCCGTTTCTTCGGCCCGGACGACCGCGCCGGAGCGCTTTCCTTCAACATCGAAGGTGTCCATCACTACGATCTCGGCACGCTGATGGATCAAATGGGCGTCGCGGTGCGGACCGGCCATCATTGCTGCCAGCCGCTGATGGCGCGCTTCGGCGTCACCGGCACGGTGCGGGCCTCGTTCGCGCTGTATAACAGCCAGCGCGATGTCGAGGCGCTGGCCGCAGCCACTGAAAAAGCCGCCGCGATGCTGCGCTGAAAACTCTGAAACGCATGAACATCGTCCTCGGGATTTCCGGCTCCATCGCCGCTTACAAGGCGGCGGATCTCGCCTCGCAATTGGTCAAGGCGGGCCATGAGGTGCATGTGGTGATGACCCGCTCCGCCACGGAATTCATCACCCCGCTCACCTTGCAGACGCTGACCCGCCAGCCGGTGCTCGTTTCTCTGGAGGACGAAAAACAATCGTGGAAACCCGGCCACATCGAGCTGGCCGATCACGCCGACCTGTTCGTCGTCGCCCCGGCCTCCGCCAATGTTCTCGGAAATTTCGCCAACGGCCTCGCGCCGGACCCGCTGGCTTCGATTTACCTCGCCCTGCCGCGCACCACGCCCGTCCTGCTGGCCCCGGCGATGAATGGAAAAATGTGGCTGCACCCCGCGACCCGGCGGAATGTGGCGCGGCTGGCGGAAGACGGCTGCCAGTTCATCGACCCCGCCGAGGGTGACCTGGCGTGCGGCTATGAAGGGGTGGGGCGCCTCGCCCCGGTGGAGGAGATTTTGGCGCGGATTGCGGGGATTTCGTGACTGACTCCAAGAAAAACCGGAAAAATAACGACTTTGGGCTTGCAACCCCGCTCCCATCCCGTAACACCTGCCCCCCGAATTATGGCTAAGAAAAGTTGGATCGCCCGCAACGCGCGCAAAAAAGAAACCGTCGAGAAATACGCTGCACTCCGTCTCAAGCTGAAAGCCGAGAAGGACTATGTCGGCCTTTCCATGCTGCCGCGTGATGCGAGCCCGACCCGTTTGGTAAACCGTTGCGAAATCACCGGTCGCCGTCGCGCTTTCCTGCGCCGCTTCCGTCTCTCTCGGATCACCTTCCGCGAGCTTGCTTCCGCCGGGATGCTTCCGGGCGTGACCAAGTCGAGCTGGTAATCCCGGCACGCTTTCCGCTATTTTGACGCGGGACGGAAAATTTCCCGTTCCCGCGTCTTCTTTATGCCCATTTACGAATACGTTTCAGAAGCCGCAGAGGACCCCGAGCATTCGTGCCGCGTCTGTGCCCGTGGTTTCGAGCTCAGACGCCCCGTGGACCGCGCCCCGTTGTTGGTGTGCCCGCTCTGCAAGAATCCGGTGAAAAAAATCATTTCACGGATCAACACCCCGACCGTCACCAAGCCGCTCTCCGTGAGCGACGCGAAAAAGGCCGGCTTCACCATCCTTGAGCGGCGCGATCAAGGCGTTTACGAAAAACTCTGACGCCGTGATTTTCGATACCGCCATTCTTTTCCTCGCGGACGCCGGGGGGCACGTCTTCCCCACCGGTCCTGAGATCGCGTTTTATATTTTCGGGATTGTCTTTTTCCTGCTGCTCAACGCGTTCTTCGTCGCGTCGGAATTCGCCATCGTCAAAGTCCGTCCGAGTCAGTTGGAAGCGCTGGGCAAGGAGAACGGCACCGATCCGAAGCTCGCCCTGCATGTGGTGAACCGCCTCGACGGCTACCTTTCCGCCAACCAGCTCGGCATCACCATTTCCTCGCTGGCACTCGGATTCCTCGGCGAGCCGTTCGTGAAAGCCATGGTATATCCGGTCCTCGCCTCCACCGGCATGCCGCAAAACTGGATCTATTGGCTTTCCCTGATCCTTTCATACGCGTCCTTCACCTTTCTCCATGTCGTCGTCGGCGAACTGGTTCCCAAGTCGATCGCGATCCGCAAGGCGGTGCCGGTGACCATGGCGCTGGTGGGACCGCTGCATCTCTTTTTCAAATGCTTCCACTGGGTTATCGTTTTCTTCAACGGCACCGCCAACTGGCTGCTGAAGAAGATTTTCCGGATTGATCCGGTCAACGAGGGTGAGCATATCCACTCGGCGGAGGAGCTGGCATTGTTAGTCCAGCAGAGCGGACAATCCCAGGAAGTCACCGAGACCGAGCGCGAGATCCTCATCAACGCCCTCGGCTTGAACGAACTCTGGGTGCGCGACGTGATGACTCCGCGGAACAAGGTCGTCATCCTCGATGCGGACCAGCCGTTCGAGAAGGTTCTGGAAATCGCGATGCGCAGCAAGCACACCCGTTTTCCGCTGGTCAAAGGCCACCTCGACCACGCCATCGGCCTCATTCACATCAAGGACTTGTTCAAGCTGATCAAGGAGCCCGATCCCGATCTGATGCGGATCAAGCGCGAGTTGAAAATCGTGCCCGACACGATGCCGCTGGACACCTTGCTCCAGTTTTTCCTTCGCGAGCACGCGCATCTCGCCATGGCGGTCGATGAGTTCGGCACGCCGGTGGGCATCGTGTTTCTCGACAACGTGATGGAAGAACTTGTCGGCGACATTCAGGACGAGTTCGACAACGAGCGTTCCTCATTTACCAAAATCAACGACGAGGAATTCGTGATCGAGGGGGCGATGACTCTCAATGATCTCGCCGGTCACGTGCCGGAGCTATTTCTGGAAAGCGGTGAGGTCACCACCATCGGCGGCTATCTGACCCAGCAGCTCCAGCGTTTTCCCGAGGTGGGAGAAACGGTTGAAGTGTTAGGCTACGAGGCCCGGGTGACCAGCACCGACGGACGTCGTGTCGGACAGGTTCATTTCCGCAAGCTGGTGCCGGTCGCGGAGGACGAGGCGCTGGCGGAGGAGGT
>CAYXZE010000038.1:0-4961 GCA_964469395.1 uncultured Luteolibacter sp. | reverse complement strand
GACCCGGAAACGGAGCGTGAATACCATCGTCGGTTCACTTGGAAGATTGAGTTCTGGCTCGATCAGGGCGCAGGCTCCTGTCTTCTTCGGAATCCTGAAGCTCGCAAGCATCTGATAGATTCTCTGATGCGATTCCAAGGCGAGCGGGTGCATCATCACGCATGGGTCATCATGCCGAATCATGTTCATCTGCTTTTCAAACCCGAGGTGCCGATTGGGAAACTCGTGCAAGCTTGGAAAAGCGTCTCAGCGATGGGGATCGGCATGGGGCCTATTTGGCAGAGAAACTATCGCGACACGATGATCCGTGACGGGGACCATTTCATCAATGCGGTGCGTTATATTCGGAACAATCCGGTGAAAGCGAAGCTGCCGGATGGTGCTTATATGCTTTGGGAAAGTGAACGAGCTGCGAGGATTTTATAAGGGTGGGTCGACGTTCCGTCGACCCGGGTTGACCGAAGTTCAACCCTCCTTATGCCCCGCGCATCAGTGAGATTTCCGCTAGGGAAACCAGCGCCTTGAGCAGGTCTTCGCGCGGGGCGGTTTTCAGGTCCGCCACGGTCACCGCACGGTCCAGCGTGAACTTCCCGGAGCGCGTCCGCCGCAGGGCGCTGAGGTGTGCGCCGCAACCGAGTTTGGCACCGATGTCGTGCGCGTAGGTCCGCACGTAGAAGCCTTTCGAGCAGTTCACGGTGAAATCCACTTCCGGCAGCTCGATGCGGCTGATGTCATAAGAAGTGACATACACCTTGCGCGGTTCGCGGACGATTTCGATGCCCTTGCGCGCCAGTTTGTAAAGCGGCACGCCGTCTTTTTTGATCGCCGAGACCATCGGCGGGATTTGCTCGAAATCTCCGGTGAAGCCGTCGAAGGCTTCGTGGATTTGCTCCTTGGTGAAATTTTCAACCGGCAGGGTTTCAAGAATTTCTCCCTGGCGATCCTGGGTGCTGGTGGTCGCGCCGAGGGTGAGCGTGCCGACGTATTGCTTGTCCTCGCTCATCAGCAAATCCTGGATCTTGGTGGCGCGGCCGATGACGAGCATCAGCAGTCCGGTGGCCATCGGGTCGAGCGTGCCGCAATGGCCGATTTTCTTGGTGTTCAGGGCGCGGCGGGCGATGGCGACGACATCGTGCGATGTCATGTCCTCGGCCTTGTCGATCAGCAGGACGCCGCTCGGGCCGTCCGAATCCATGGGATGGTTTCTCATAAAAAAGTTAGAAAAAAATCAAAGGGCGGCGGTTTCGATGCGGCGGCGGATCGCGGCGAGCACCCGGGGTTTCGCTTCTTCCAGCGGACCGGCCATGCGGATCCCGGCGGCGAGCGCGTGGCCGCCTCCGCCGAATTCCATGGCGATCTGGCAGACGTTCAGGCGGCGGTCCTTCGAACGCATCGAGACGCGGATTTTTCCGTCCACGAGTTCCTCGAAAAACACCGCGAGCTGCACGCCGCGGATCGCGCGGATGATGTCGATGAGTCCCTCGCTGTCTTCGGGCAACAAGGCGAGGTCGATGCGCGTTTGGTCGCGCAGTTCCCAATTCGCCACCAGGCCGTCGGGGGAGAGCTCAAGCGTGTTGAGCAGCGCCCGCATCAGCTCCACGCGGCGGTAGGGATGGTTGTCGTAAGTCTGCGAATTGATCGTGCCCACGTCCAGCCCGCGGTTGATGAGATCGGCGGCCAGTTCATAGGTTTTCGCCGTGGTGGACGGGTATTGGAACGAGCCGGTGTCGGTGGAGACCGCGACGTAAATCGCGTCGCGGGTTTCCGCGGGCATCGGCAGGTCGAGCGCGGTGATGAGTTGATAGAGAATCTGGCCGGTGGCCGGGCTGGTGGAATCGATCAGGTTCAGGTCGCCGTATTTCGGGTTGGAAACGTGGTGGTCGATGTTGAGCCAGGTTTGCGCCTTGGAAGCGGCGTGCAGGGCGCGGTCTCCGAGGCGCGGCTTGGTGGCGGTGTCCAGGGCGATCGCCACTTCCACGTCGAGCGGTTCGGCGGGTGGCAGTTCGATGCGCTCCGAGCCGGCCATGAATGCGAGATTGTCGGGCAGGCCGTCCTCGTTGATGAGCCGCACGGTTTTTCCGGCGGCGATCAGCGCGAATCCGAGCGCGAGCTGCGAGCCGATCGCATCGCCGTCCGGGCGGACGTGGCTGATCAGGACGAAAGACTGGTGATTGCGCAGAACTTCGCCGATTTGTTCGAAGCTGGCATTTGCGGGAGTGGCGTTGATTTCGCTCATGGGGTGGAACCGCGTCGCGGGGGGGCGGATTCTTCCCGCCAACCCGTTCCGCGCAAGAATAAACCCGGAAAAGGGGGATGGGGGAGTGCCGCTCCCCTGTAAGCCGGATTCTGTCCCCCTCTTGCGAGGCTGGACGGCCATTTCTCTCACCCCGCCGAAGCGGAGCGCCCTGCTCGCGCAGAGTGCGACTAATACCCGGAGATTAACGGGCGGGCCGCCCTTCCCCTGTTCTGTCTTGCACCACGCGAGGTTTGCCGTGCCGTCCGGTTACCCGGATTCGCGGTGGGCTCTTACTCCACCATTTCACCCTTGCCTGTGTCCTTGCGGACCATCGGCGGTATCTTTCTGCTGCACTGTCTGTCCGGGTTTCTCTCGTCGCCCGTCCCTCACTTTCATGAGGCGCGTTGCCCTGTGGTGTCCGGACTTTCCTCACCCCCGCTTGCGCGGAACTGCGACCGTCCGGGGAGCGGCGGGCTGAAGCTGGCCCGGTCGCAGTCATTGTCCAATCAAAAACACATCGAGGAAAAACCAGCCGATCATCATCAGCCCCACCACGATCTTGAACGCCATCCCCGCCAGCGTGCCGACCACCGAGCCGACGCCGGAGATGGCGGCCGGGTGAGGGTGTTTTTTCGCGAAGGCGATTTCCCCGACGAACGCGCCGATCAGTGGGCCGAGCAGCAAGCCGAGAGGCAGGAAAAACAATCCGGCGATGCTGCCCGCCAGCGCCCCGAGCGCCCCCCAGCGCGAGCCGCCGAACCATTTCGTGCCGGCCGCGCCACTGATCATTTCGAAGACTTGGGAAATGGCCATCAGCACGACGAGGATCAGGAACGACCACCACTGCAAACCGGATTCCGCACCCAGCATCAGCCGGTGGGCGATGGCGGCGATGAGTAAAATCAAATGCCCCGGCAACACCGGCAGCACGCAGCCGGCGAGTCCCGCGAGCATGAGGCAGATCGTGACGAGCCATGCCATGCCGGTTCCCGCACCTTGCCACATGCCGCTTGATTGGATGGATTCCCACATGCGGGTGGTTGTTACACGGTTTTTAAGGGAGGTGCACTTATTTCCTACTGATGCCGAACCGCCGGGTGACGCCTCTCGTGTTTGACGAGCGTGATCCGAATTCCGTCTTCTGAGATGATTCGAAAGTAGATCACATAAGGAAATCGCCTCATCAACGCCCTGCGCACGTCTTTGCGGAAAATCATCCGGCGGACCGACATTGCAGCGATGCTCAAAACCACTTTCTCGAAAGCCTTTGGAGTTGAGTTGCCGCTCTTCCCGGATAGTCTCCGCGCGTTGACCTCCATGAAGTATTTTTCGTTTTTCAAATCCTTGGCGCTGCTTGCCGCCCTGCTCCCGTCCGTCGTCTCCGCCCAAGCGCCTGAAAGCGTGATGGTGGTGGAGGCTTATTCCGGGAAAATCCTGATCGCGTCCAACGCGTCCGCCAAGCGCCCGATCGCCAGTCTCACCAAGATCGCCACGGCGATCGTCACCGTGGACTGGGCCACCGCGACGAATACCGATCTCGGCACCGCGACCATCACGGTGCCGCAAACCATCACCCTCGTCGGCGGGCCGAATCCCATGAACCTCCAGCCCGGCGACCGGCTCACCCTGCGCGACGCGCTTTACTCCGCGCTCCTCGGTTCGGACAATCTCGCCGCGCTTTCCATCGCCGATCACGTCGGCCGGGAAATCCTCAGCCGCCGTGGCCGGGGAGGGGATCCGGTGGCGGCGTTTGTCGGGGAAATGAACCAACTCGCCAAGGCGCTGGGCATGACACAGACGCGGTTCGCCAATCCTCACGGCCTGGAGCGTCCCGGCGCCAAAGCCTATTCCACCGCGGCGGACGTCGCCCGGCTTTCGGTTTCCGCGATGCGGCGCAACCCCATCACTTTCATCACCCGGCAGACGGAACGCCAGATCAGCGTGACCGGCGCGGGTGGCAAGCGCGGTTTCCGCGTGCGGAATTTGAACGAACTCGCGGGCGAGCAGGGCATCCTCGGTTTGAAAACCGGCACGACCAACGCGGCCGGCCCCTGTGTCTCGGTGTGCATGGACCTCGAGCCGCTGGTCCGCCAAAAACCTGACGGCACGAAGGGTGCCACGCCACGCCGCCTCATCGTCGTCGTTTTGAACAACCCGGACCGTTTCAATCGCGCCCGAGGACTGGTCCGCCAAGGCTGGGCGACTTACGATTCGTGGCTGGAGTCCGGCGCGCCCGTCCAGAACCGCGAGCGGGAAATCCTCAACGTGCCCGGTCCACAGTAAAAATTTTTCCCCATGCGCATCGGAATTCTCAACAGCGGCGGCGACTGCCCCGGACTCAACGCGGTCATCCACGGCGTCGTCGGCGCGGCGGATCAACTCGGGTGGGAAGTCATCGGCTTCCGCGACGGCTTCGAAGGCCTGCTGCCGCCCGGCGACTACACGGTCCTCAAGCCCAAGGACACCATCGGCATCCTCAAGCTCGGCGGGACCATTTTGGGAACCACCAACAAGGGCCACTTCGCCGCCAAGATCGGCAAGGGTGACATCGCCGAAGTCCCGGCGGAAATCGTGGCCCGGGCGAAGCGGACGATGACGGAGCTTGAAATCACCGCGCTGATCGTGGTCGGCGGCGACGGTTCTCTAACCACCGCCTTGCAGCTCTACCGGGAAGGCTGGCCGATCATCGGCGTGCCGAAAACCATCGACAACGATCTCAGCGCCA